>JBDTBX010000257.1:0-2623 GCA_039923915.1 Nostocoides sp.
TGTATACGGCCACCCTGGCCGGGGCATTGGCAATGTCCCAAACCTTGCACGCAGAACTCACCGATACCGGCGTCAGCGCGCACGTGGTCTGTCCCGGCATCGTGGCGACCGAATTCCACGAGGTTCAAGGCATGGACCTCTCAGCGATCCCTCGGATGAGCCCTTCGGACGTAGTGACCGCTGCCCTGAACGGCATCAACCTGGGCGAGGTCGTCATCGCCCCCGGCGTGGAAGACCCGACGCTGTTGGAAACTGTCTTCGCGGCCGACCTCGCCGCGTTTCACAACCAAAGCCCGGACCTGGCCTCACGGTACCGACCGACAACCGCACTTCCCGACTGAACGGGACCACCCGGGCACAGTTGACGACCGAGGTGTCAGAAGCAAGCCGCGCACGCCCTGTCCTGGGCAAGTTCGAGCGCTCAGCAAAGCAGCAGCCGAGCTAGGCGTCTCATGAGCGGCAATGGCCGGGCATAACCCCGCCGTCCCGCAGGACGATCCTTGACCGGTCACACTGATCTGAGGCTTATGGGAAAACCGATGCGCGCGCGTCTGCTGCCTGAGCGTTTGGGTCAGTCTTGGGCGAGAATGAACGCCGGGGGGTAGGTCACCCGTCCTCGGATCGATGGGTCGTAGCCGTCGAAGCAGTACACCTGGGCGGCCTCGGCGGATGCCCAGTCGGGTAGATCGAAGCTGACGCCGTGGTCGGGCGCGAACTCGAACCCCAGGCGCCGATAGAACCTCGGGTCACCCTCGAGAGTCACGAGGCGGGGCAGGTCGGGGCGTTCCTCGGCTAGTTGCAACACCGCCCTCACCAAAGCTGATCCGATGCCATTTCGCTGATTGTCTGGACGGACTGCGAGCGGCGACAACGTCAGGACATCGTGGTGAGCCCCACCGGATTCGACAAGTTCGGCGTGACTGATCATCACGAAACCCACCAGATCGCCCGCCCGGCGAGCCACCACGGACAGGGCCGGCTCATAGTACTCGGACGCCCGGATGGCGGCCACCATGTCGGCAACGCCCGGCTGCTCATGAAACGCCGATCGCACCACAACCTCGACGGCGGACGCGTCGGCGGCACGTTCTCCGTTGATGACGAGCAGGGCCATACCGGCAATATAATGGACTCGCAGATCGAGATTCTCAGTTGGCCTGTGATGGCCGGGAAGACCGTCCGCGAGCCGATCATCTACCGGTGATCGTGTACGCCCGTGTAGCGGTCAACCACGGTGACGACACGACAGATGGCTTGTCCTGAATGGCTGACGGGGACTTGACCGTCGTCAAGGAAGGGTGGGCACGATCTTCGTAGTATTTGGGCAACCCAAGCGAAGGAAGACCCCATGTTGATCACACGCATCGTCACCCTGCTGACCGCGCTGAAGCCCGCTATCGTGCAGGCTCACTGCGACACCGCGGAGGGACCGGCCGTCAAGGACGGGCTCAAGGCGTTGGAGACGGGCAACATCAACTTCGCGCTCAAGTGGATCCCCGCCGCTGGTGAGGCCGAGCTGAGTGACGTCTTCGAGAAGGCAAAGAAGGTCCGCTCCCTCGGGGCGGAAGCCGCCGAACTGGCCGATCGCCTCTTCCTCGAAACGATGGTCCGCATCCACCGGATCGGCGAGGGCGTCGGGTTCGCCGGTATCCAGCCGGTCGGCGCCCAGATCGACCCGGTGGTCACGGCCGCCGATGAGGCCATCGCCCTCGGCGCGGACGCGAACCTGCTGCCGATGGTTCCCGAAGGGCGGCGCACCGAGCTCAACAAACGCTTCCGGGCCGCCCTGGAGGTCAAGGACTTCAACGTGGATGACGTCCCAGCCGGGCGACAGTACCTGGCCGCCTACGTCAGCTTCTTCAAGTATGCCGAGGGTGAAGATCATGAGCACCATGGGCATGAGCACCATGGGCATCAGGGCCAGGGGCACGGCTAAGGCACTGGCATGAGAGGCCTTGTCAGGGTGTTCGGGGAGTCCATGGCTCCCACTTACCGCTCGTCCGATCTGCTGCTCACGCGGCCGGTCGGCCGAGCCGGGGTGCGGCCGCGGCGCTTCGATGTCGCGGTGTTCCGCCACGGCGAGTTGCAGATGGTCAAGCGCGTGGTGGGGCTGCCTGGTGACCTGGTCGCGCTGGAGGCGGGACGCCTGTTCGTGAACGGAGAGTCCGTTGACCGACGACTGCGGCTGCGAGGCGCCTACACCCAGACCTGGCGTGTACCAGGGGCGAGCTATTTCATGGCCGGTGACAACCCGGCCGTCTCGGACGACTCCCGGGTCTGGGACGAGCCCTTCGTCCGGGTTGAGAATGTCGAAGCGGTGGTCACGCGACGGCTGGGGGGGCCACGTCTGCCGAGGGGGTCACGCCTGGTCGACGAGTTGCTGCAGTCGCTCGGGTTGCGTTATCGAGACCGAACGTCCCGCGCCGACAACGATCAGACCCTGCCGGGCGAGGCTCGTCAGCGCGCGGCTGAAGCTCTCGGGGGCGGCATCCAGCAGGGAGGCCACGTCTTTTTTGGCCAACGGGAGGGTGACCGTGGCGACGCGGTCCCGCCAGGTGCTGGGCAGACCAAGCAGGTAGTCCGCCAGGCGGCTCTCGACGTCGCGCGACGTCAGGGAGCTGAG
>JBDTBX010000258.1:0-15064 GCA_039923915.1 Nostocoides sp.
GCCCAGGGCGTCGTCGTCGACGGCGAGGGTGACCGCCCCCGCGTGCCGGAGCACACCGCGCTCCGGCACGAGCGACACAGCGACGTCACCGTCGAGCAGGGCCACCGTTCCCAGACCGCACGCGTACCGCAGGTCGGGCAGGGCGGCCGCGAGGGCGACACCGGCCGCGATGCCGACGCTCGTGTCGAGGGCAGAGGACACGACGGCCGGCAGGCCGCACTCCGCCACGAGGGCCAGCGCCGCGCGCACGCCGCCCAGCGGGGCGACCTTGACCACAACGAGGTCGGCAGCCTCGCGGCGGGCCACCTCGAGCGGGTCGCCGCCCTTGCGGATCGACTCGTCCGCTGCAATCAGGACGTCGATTCCCTTGCGCGCCAACGCCATCCGCAGCTCCCGGAGCTCATCGACCGTGGCGCAGGGCTGCTCGGCGTACTCCAGCCCGTATACAGCGAGCTCACCGATCGCGTCGACCGCTTCGTCGACCCCCCAGCCGCCGTTGGCGTCCACCCGGATCCGGCCTGCCGATCCCAGGACATCCCGGACGGCCGCCACCCGGTCCAGGTCGTCGGGGAGCGACTGGCCCCGCTCGGCGACCTTGACCTTGGCTGTCGTGCAGCCTGCGAAGCGCGCCATGATGCCCGCCGCCTCCCTCGCCGCGACCGCCGGAACCGTCGCGTTGACCGGCACGAGGTCGCGGACCGGCGTCGGCCACCCGGCATACGCACTCTCGATCGCGGAGGCGAGCCAGCGGGCCGACTCGGCCGGGCCGTACTCGAGGAAGGGCCCGAACTCCCCCCAGCCGGCGGGTCCGCGCACGATCCCGACCTCGCGGACCGCGATCCCGCGAAAGCGAACCCGCAGCGGGATCGCGACGAACCGGAAGCCGTCGAGCAGCTCCGCGAGCGGCGGGACCGGCGTCTCGATCGAGGTCACCCACGCAGGCTACCGAGCCGGTCAGAAGGGCTCCGGCACTGGCAGCTCCCCCTCACCACCGCTGCGGTCGACCTGTGCGTCGCGCTCGGCGAGAGCCAGGTCGCGCGCGGTGATCAGTTCGCGCCGGAACGAGCTCACCAGCAACCCGGGATCGCCGAGCACGGGAACGTCGGGCGCCCGATGCGGACGCTCGTCGTACCACCAGGCCTTCCCGCCGACGACCGTCACGATGCTGCTCGTCCGCGCCGTCGGCGGAGACGTGAGGCCCAGGGCCTCGGTGACCGTCCGCCCGAGGAGGGGTCGGTCGGCCCCGACGAGATGGCTCGCCCGGACCACGGCCATCAAGAGGCCGCCCGCGATCAGGTCATCGCGGTCGCTCCGCTCCAGGTAGCGGTGATCGGCGGTGAGTAGTCCGACCATGAGCCGTCGAGTGGCCGTCTGCAGCTCGATGGCCAAGGAGCCGGCGACGAGCCGGTCGAGCGCACGCCCGATGTGGCCGTCGATGTCGACCAGTCGGGGGAGGTCGACGCTGCGGAAGGGGACAGGATCGAGGTCTGAGGGAGGCAGCGGGGTGTCGTCGAGAGCCAGCAGCGCGTCCCGCCCACCGACGACGCGGTCGAGCCAGCGGAGCATCGGCTCGTGGTGCGGTGGGGCCGGTGTCTGGACATAGGTCACCGTGGGCGGCGGTCGTCGTGCGCTCACCAGTTCCCGCGCCACGTACTCGTAGCCGCTCCCCTGCACCGGCCGGCGACGGGTGTCCACGAGCTGACCCTCGACGAAGATCACCTCGGTGAGCATGCCGAGCTCGTCAGCGCCCCGACCCCTGCCACCCCAGCCGACGTCCCCGGGCTCGTCGTAGCCGACCCCGTCGCACCTCGGGTCGTACCTTCCCTCGTCGTACCCGGCCTCCGACCACGGCTCGTTCTCGGGCTCATCAGGCAGGCGCGGCACGGCATACGGCCGAAATGGATCGGACATCGGTAACTCCCCTCCGGCCCGCTGCGGGCCACCCGACCAGCATGGTCAGAGAACCGTCGGCCCGCCGTGGCAACCCGTCAGCCTGTGGACGGCGCCGCCGATGTCCTGAGCCTGTGGACAACCACTCCCGGTCGGACCCCGGTGCGAGACTCCCGCCATGACCACCGCTGACGCCGTACTCGCCCTGGGTAGCGCCCTGCCGCGCACCCACGAGCAGGTCGTCCGCGGCCGGCTCAAGCTCAAGATCGGGGCCATCGTCTATGCCGCGTTCTCCGCCGACGAGCGTGAGGTGGGCTTCGGCTTCCCCAAGGTCGAGCGGGACGACCTCGTCGCGAGCCGCCCTGACACCTTCTTCCTGCCGCCCACGGGCGACCTGCGCTACGCATGGGTCTGCGCCCACCTCGACCGGTTGGACGAGGAGGAGATGCGCGAGCTGGTCACCGACGCGTGGCGGATGTGCGTGCCCCGCATGCTGCACGAACTCCCCGACCTGCCGGCCCCCACGGCGGTCGCCTGGAGCGCCATCGATGCCGGCGACTGGGCCACGGCCCGGCCGCTCCTGCATCCCCGTCTGCACTTCGTCGACGGGCCGACGTCGATCACCGGCCGCACCAATCTCGCCCGCCACATCGCCGAGCACCCGCGACCACGGCCACCGCGCGAGGTCGAGGTCCGTGGCGGCCAGATCCACCGCTGGGTCCGCTGACCGGCGAGGTGCATCACCGCTTGCATCTTGATGCGGTTCGTGATGCACTGATGACATGAGGACGACGGTCAGCATCCCCGAAGACCTCCTGCGCGAGGCGAAGGTGCTCGCTGCCCGCGAGGATCGCACGGTGAGCAGCGTGCTGGAGCAAGCATTGCGCAGGCTGCTCACCGAGGCGGCTGAGTCCAGCGAGCGCCGGCGCACCGAGTTCTCACTGCCCGTGATCCACGGAGGCCGCTGGCTCGTGGACATCAACGACAACAGCGCCGTCCTCGACGCTCTCGACCAGCCGTGATCCTCACCGACGTCACCGTCCTGCTCAACGCGCTGCGCGACACATCTGAGCACCACGCCGAGTCCCTGGAGTACCTCAGTCGCACCCTGGTCGGTTCGACTCCTGTGGGCGTGCTCGACGAAACGCTGGTGGCGGTCGTGCGGATCGCCAGCAACCCCCGCGCTGGTGTGGGCGTGGACCGCGACACAGCCCTGGCCTTCTGTGAGGCCGTCCGGTCGGCTCCTGCGGCGACCAGGCCCGGCATCGGCGAGTCGACGTGGAGCCGGTTCACTGCGTTGGTCAGCGAGCTCGACCTGAGTGGGAACGACGTCCCCGACGGCTGGCTGGCCGCCGTCGCCATGGACCTGGACGCCACGTTGGTCACCTTCGATCGCGGCTTCCGGCGCTTCCCGGGGCTGCGGCTCGAGCTTCTCGATTCCGCTTGAGCAGAGCCCGCGGCAGACGACCCCTTCTCGTATGCCGCGCGCCCCGGTTCGCGCGGCCGCGTTAGTCTCCCGAGCGTGAGTGCACTGGCTGGCGTGAGCGAGACGTTCGACCCCGACGCGTGGCAGGAGGTTCCCGGCTTCGAGGACCTCACCGACATCACCTACCACCGGGCCAAGGCACTCGGTGCCGTCCGGATCGCCTTCGACCGGCCCGAGGTGATGAACGCCTTCCGGCCGCGCACGGTCGATGAGCTCTACCGGGCGCTCGACCACGCCCGCCGCACTCCCGATGTCGGCGTCGTCCTGCTCACCGGCAACGGCCCGGGGCCCGGCGGCAACCGCGCAGCCGGCAAACGGGCGTTCTGCACCGGCGGCGACCAGCGGATCCGCGGCCGCAGCGGCTACCAGTACGCCGACGGCCCGACAGCCGACACCGTCGACGAGCGCCGGGTCAGGGCCGAGGGTGGGCGCCTGCACATCCTGGAGGTGCAGCGCCTCATCCGGACGATGCCCAAGGTCGTCATCGCGGTCGTCGACGGCTGGGCGGCCGGGGGCGGGCACTCGCTGCACGTGGTCTGCGACCTCACCATCGCCTCCCGCGAGCACGCCCGGTTCAAGCAGACCGACGCCGACGTGGGCTCCTTCGACGGCGGCTACGGCAGCGCCTACCTCGCCAAGATGGTCGGCCAGAAGTTCGCCCGCGAGATCTTCTTCCTCGGCCGCGCCTACACCGCCGACGACATGCACCGGATGGGCGCGGTCAACCTCGTCGCCGACCACGCGGACCTCGAGGCCGACGCCCTGCAGGCCGCCCGCGAGATCATGGGCAAGTCCCCCCAGGCCCAGCGGATGCTCAAGTTTGCCTTCAACCTGCTCGACGACGGGCTGATGGGCCAGCAGGTCTTCGCCGGCGAGGCCACCCGCCTGGCCTACATGACCGACGAGGCCGTCGAGGGCCGCGACCAGTTCCTCGAGAAGCGCGACCCCGACTGGTCACCCTTCCCCTGGTACTTCTAGGAAGTCGCCGTCTGCCGCAGTGCGGGTCAGCCGGAGCCGCCGATGTCCCACTCGTAGGCCCCGTAGACCAGGTCCGAGCCCAGCTGCCGGTGCCGCACGAGACGCCCCATCAGCGCCGTGACGTCCTCGCGGAACCCCACCGGATCGGGGATCGGCCCGTCGGCCTCGAGCACCGCGAGGAACGTCGCCACGCAGGCCGACACCTCGACGTGCTCGGCGGTGAGTCGCTCGACCGACCCGGCGAGGTGGGGCGCCGACGTCAGGATCGCGACATACCAACCGTTCTCGCCCTCGGTGAGGGCTCTGTGGTGCCGGAAGTCGTGGGCCAGCTCGGCCATCGCGGCGAGCACCCGCTCGCGCCAGCGCGGCACCTGGAGCGGGTGGCCGAGGGCGTCCTCGACCCCGAAGACGGCGTCGGCCATCTGGGCCCGGTGCGCCCGCACCTGCTCGACGTGGGCCCGCATCTCCGCCGGTACCGCCAGGGATGCTCGGTTCGTCGCCATCGTCGGGCCGCCTCTCTCGCCGCGCAGGGTGTCCCAAGGTGGCGGCGTCGCCAAACCGCCACTGCCCATGGTCCGCCCTGAAGCCGGATCCGTCCACCCGGGCAGCTCGGCGCTCGGCGCGGCATGCGCGAAGATGGCCCGATGAGCGACACGAGCCTCCGCGACCTGTTCGGCACCCACGGCAACTGCGCGCTGGTCACCCTCAAGCGCGACGGACGGCCGCAGATCTCGACCGTGTCCTACGCCTACGACCGCGGCCGCGACCTGATCCGCGTCTCGGTCACCGCCGACCGGGCCAAGACCGCCAACCTGGGCCGCGACCCGCGGGCCAGCGTGTACGTCACCGGCAACAGCGGGTGGGCGTATGCCGTGGCCGAGGCACGGGCCGAGCTGATGCCCACCGCCGCAGCCCCCGACGACGCGAGCGTCGAGGAACTCATCGACATCTACCGCGCCGTCGGCGGCGAACACTCGGACTGGGACGACTACCGCCGGGCCATGGTCCAGGACAAGCGCGTCCCGCTGCTCCTGCACGTCGAGCGCGTCTACGGCGTGGCGTGACGCTGCGCCAGATCCCCGTCGGCGCGGGCGCCGCCGCGCTCGATCTGCTGTCGGCCCTACGCGCAGCCCTGGCGGGCGGTCCCGCACTCATCCCGTATGCCGCGGGCTCACCTCTCCCCGGCCTGCCGGACCCGCTCGGCCCCCTCCCGAACGGGTTGGCGCTCGTCGTGAGCACCTCAGGCTCGACCGGCTCGCCCAAGCGAGCCATGCTCACCGCCGACGCGCTGACGGCGAGCGCCACGGCCACCCATGACGTCCTCGGCGGCCCTGGATCGTGGCTGCTGTCGATGCCCGCCCAGCACATCGCCGGGCTCCAGGTCCTCGTCCGGTCTCTGCTGGCGGGCACGCACCCAGCCGTCATGGACCTCACCGAAGGCTTCACCCCGACCGCCTTCACGGCGGCGGCGAACGAGCACGCAGCGGCGGCGAACGGGACTGCTCGCTACACAGCGCTCGTCCCCACCCAGGTCGCCCGCCTCGTGGACGACTCCGCAGCCGCCGCGGCCCTGGCGACCTACGACGCCGTCCTGGTCGGTGGCGCCCGAACCCCTGCTCCGGTGAGGGCACGAGCCGCACGAGCCGGGATCAAGCTCGTCCCTACCTACGGCATGAGCGAGACGGCCGGCGGCTGCGTGTATGCCGGGCGCCCCCTTCCCGGGGCACGCGCCAGGATCGACCAGGGCCGGGTCCTCCTCGGCGGCGCCACCCTGGCGACCGGCTACCTTGCCCGGCCAGACCTCACCGACGCCGCTTTCACGACCGACGAGGTCGGCACCCGCTGGTTCCGCACCGACGACGTCGGCCACCTCGACGAGGACGGCGAGCTGCACGTCGACGGCCGGCTCGACGACCTCGTCAACACCGGCGGCTACAAGGTCTCCCCGCGCGCGGTCGAGGACGCGATCCTCGGCCGGGTGACCGGCATACGGGACGTTGTTGTCGTCGGTGCCCCCGATCCGACGTGGGGCGAGGTCGTCTGCGCCGCCCTCGTGGCCGACGACCCGGACCGGCCCGACCTGGGCCGCGATGCCGTGCGCGAGAGGCTGCGTGACGCCCTGCCTCCCCACGCCCTCCCGCACCGGATCCGGGTCGTCGACACCCTCCCCCAGCGCGGCCCCGGGAAGCCGGACCGACGTGCAATCTCGAACTGGTTCACCATGGGAGGATGAGCGGGTGCTGCGGTATCTGCCCGTCATCCTCGTCGTGGGCCTGACGATCTATGCCCTCATCGACTGCATCCAGACACCTGACGCGCAGGTGCGCAACCTGCCGAAGTGGGCCTGGCTGATCCTCATCCTCCTCTTCGACGTCATCGGCTCCATTGCGTGGTTCTTCGCAGGGCGCCCCTCGGCCGATGCCCGATACCGGTCCCAGCAGGGCCGCTGGAACACCGACGCCCCACGCCGTGGCCGCAAGGCCGACCCGCCGCGTGGCCCCGACGACGACCCCGACTTCCTCCGAAAGCTGTAGAACCCGAACCCATGGCCAGTCCCTCCCAGTGGGTCGCCGGTGCCCGGCCCCGCACCCTCCCCGCTGCCGTCGCCCCCGTCGTGATCGGCACCGCCGCCGCGGCGACCGTCGACCGCGCCAACGTCGGCCTGGCCCTCCTTGCCCTGTTCGTCGCCGTCGGGCTGCAGGTAGGCGTCAACTACGCCAACGACTACTCCGACGGGATCCGCGGCACCGACGCGGAGCGGGTCGGACCGGTCCGCCTCGTGGGGCAGAAGATCGCCAACCCGGGCAACGTCAAGTTCGCGGCGTTCGCCTCGTTCGGGTTCTCCGCGCTGATGGGTCTGGCCCTGGCCGGGCTCTCCGGCGCCTGGGTCATGATCCCGATCGGCGCCTTGTGCGTCGTGGCCGCCTGGCGCTACACCGGTGGCGACAACCCCTACGGCTACCGCGGCCTCGGCGAGGTCTTCGTCTTCGTCTTCTTCGGCCTCGTCGCGACCCTCGGCACGCTCTACACCCAGGCCCACCGGATCACCCTCGTCGGTCTGCTCGGCGCGGTGGGGGTCGGCGCCATCGCCTCGGCGATCCTCGTCGCCAACAACCTTCGCGACATCCCCACCGACCTGGTCAGCGGGAAGAAGACCCTGGCGGTCCGGCTCGGCGACAAGGGCACCCGCGCCTTCTACCTGGCCCTGCTGGTCGTCTCGCTCGCCTGTCTCGGGGGCATCGTGGTGACGCACGCCTGGGCGCTGCTGGCCCTCGCGGCATACGGGCTCATGGTCAACCCGGTCCGCGTCCTGGTGAATGGCGCGACCGGCCGGTCACTGGTCCCCGTCCTCGCCTCGACGGGGATCTTCGAGCTCGCGTATGCCGTGCTGCTGGGTGCCGGGGTCGTCATCTCCCAACGCTGACCCGAGCGCCGCTCAGCGGAAGTCGTCGGGGCTCTCGGCGGCGTCCAGCTCGGCGTCCTCGCTCGAGGCGTCCTTGTCGCCGCTCGCCTCGGCCTTGACCCGGCGGGCGTCGACCCGCGAGGCGAGCGAGGCCGACGCCTGGAGCCGAAACGGCCGGAGCACGACGTAGGAGATCGCGAGCGACAGCAGCGCTGCGCCGACGACGAGGGGCACCTCCTCCTCCTTGCTCCGCAGACCGACCAGCCAGAGCAGGGACAGGCAGCCGAAGAAGATCAGGCCGCGCAGGAGCGTGTACCGAACCACGACCGGTCAGAGCCCCGAGTAGGAGTGCTGGCTCACGAAGTACACGTTGACGACGCCGAAGTTGATGATGATGCAGGCGAACCCCGCCAGCGCCACCCAGGTCGCCCGGGAGCGGCTCCAGCCGCTCGTCGCGCGGGCGTGGAGGTAGGCGGCATACACCACCCAGATGACGAAGCTCCACACCTCCTTGGGGTCCCAGTTCCAGTACGAGCCCCACGCCTGGCGCGCCCAGATCGCCCCGGCGATGACGGCGAACGTCCACAGCGGGAACGCGGCGATGTGGACCGAGTAGGTGAGCCGCTCGAGCACCCGGCTGGTCGGCAGCCGGTTGAGGAACGAGCCCTTGCCCTCGCCCTCGACGCGCGCCTGCCACAGGTAGAGCCCGGCCGTGGCGGCCCCGAGCGCGAACAGTGAGGCCGCGATCGTCGCGACGGTCACGTGGATGACCAGCCAGTAGCTCTGCAGCGACGGCAACACCCCGGAGGCCTGCGTGTACCAGACGGTCGAGGCCATCCCGAGGACGAGGAGCACCGGCAGGGTGATGAACAGACCGAGCCAGCGCAGGTCGCGCCGTGCCGCGAGCCCGAAGTAGAAGAGCAGCACGAGCATCGAGCCGAAGGTCCCGAACTCGAACATGTTGCCCAGCGGCCACCGGTGGACCGCGATCCCGCGCATCGCGACGGCGGTCACGAGCAGCGCGGTCGCGAGCCAGCCGAGCGTGCGCGCCATCCCGGCGGCCTTGCGTGCCCGGGCCGGCTCCCGCGGGTCGACCCCGTATGCCGGGTGCTCGCCGGTGGGTGCCATCGCCCCCACGCCGTCGCCGACGAGGACGGCCTCACGCGCGGCGACCTTGGCGTCCGAGGCGTCGGCACGGGAGGGCACGAGGGCCGCGAGGTATCCGGCATACGCGAGCATCGACAGGGTGAGGACGGCCATCGAGGAGTAGAGCGCGAGGTTGGCGTAGTCGGCCAGGTTCTGGTTCATCGCTTGTCTGCGCCTGCCTTGTCTCCGGTTGCGTCGTGCAGGGCGGCCACCACGTCGTCGAGCAGCTCGGGCATGCCGTCGTCGTCGTCCTTGGCGAGGCCGCCGACCGACACGAGCGTACGGCCCCTGTCCGGGGCGGGCGACACCCGCACGAAGATCCGTCGCCGCCGGATGAGCAGCGAGCCGATCAGGCCGCCCAGCGCGAGGATCGCCGAGCCCAGGGTGACCCACTTGCCGGGGTCGTGCCGGATCGAGAGCCCGGCGAAGCGGGTGACGTCGTCGAAGGTGATCGAGCCGCGGCCACCCGGCAGGGTGTAGGTCTGGCCGGGCTCCAGCCAGATCCGCAGCGGCGCACCCTTGGCGTCCCTCAGCTGGGTGAGCGACGCGGTGTCCAGGGTGTAGACCGACTGGGGGCGCCCGCCGGGGTTGAGGTCGCCCTCGTAGACGGTGAGCGCCAGGGCCGGCTTGAGCGCCTGCGGGAACACCGAGACCGGGCCGGCGTGCGGGTCGATCACCGCCGTGGGGAGGAACAGGCCACTGAAGCCGAGCTCGTCCGGCTGGGCCGCCGGCACCTTGACCGCGCCGACGGACGTGTAGTTGTTGTCCCTCGCGAGGAACGGCGTCGCCTGGCTGTAGAGGACATCGCCCAGGGCATCGCGCACGGTGATCTTGGGGGCGTAGCCGTTGCCGAGGAGAAAGACGGTCGCGCCGGGAACCGACAGCGGGTGGTTGACCTTGATCGTCGTGTCCTTCGCCGCGGCACCGGGCTCGTCGGACTCCGTGACGAATGCCGTGAAGTCGCGGGGCGTGCCGAACTGGCCCTTGCCCTTGGTCGACTCCTCGAACGTCGCCTCCAGCTTGTGCAGGGTGAGGGTGAACGGTGCCAGTGTCGCGTCGTTGACCCACGGGCCGGGAGCGAAGGTGGCGAAGCGACCGACGCTGTTGGCAAAGGTGTCCCCCTCGGGGACGATGACGTCGCCCTTCCAGCCCCAGATATGGCCGACGGCGACGCCGATGATGACCCCGATGAGGGCGAGGTGGAAGACGAGGTTGCCGGTCTCCTTGAGGTGCCCGCCCTCGGAGCTGACCGACTCCGCATCATGGCTGTGGACGCGGAACCGCTTGCCGCGCAACACGGTCCGTGCGGCGTCGAGAACTTCCTGTGGTGTTGCCGCAACCTCGGTCGTCGTGTGGGCCGCGAGCCGGTCGAGCCGCTTCGGTGCCCGCGGCGGCCGGGCGCGCATCGCCCGCCAGTGGACGAGCGAGCGGGGCAGCACGCAGCCGACGAGGGAGACGAACAGGAGCAGGTAGATCGCGGCGAACCAGGGCGCGGCGAACACGTCGAAGAAGTCGAGCCGGTCGAGCAGCGGGCCGACCGTCGTGTGGCTGGCGATCCAGTCGGCGGTCCGACCGGCGTCGATGCCGCGCTGGGGCAGGACCGATCCGGGCAGCGAGGCGACGGCGAGCGCGAGGAGGAGCATGAGCGCCGTCCGCATGCTCGTCAGCTGGCGCCAGATGAAGCGGAACCAGCCCCGAGCGTCCAGGGTCGGCTGGGTGATGGTGTCGTCGCGCTCGGTCGGCTGCGACGACAGTGCGGTGTCGCGCGGACGGACAGCGGGCATCAGATCGCCACCCGGAAGCCGCTGACGAGCTCGCTCTGGACCCACCGGTTCAGATCTTCCCACAGGCCGGTGACGAGCAGGATCCCGACGACGAACAAGGTCACCGCCCCGATCCGCTGGATGAGCTGCTGGTGGCGACGGAGGAACGCGCTGACGGCTCCGAATCGCTCGACCCCCGCCGCGATGAGCAGGAGCGGCAGTCCGAGCCCCAGGCAGTAGGCCGCTGTGAGGACAACCGCCCGGGGCACGCTCGGGTCGGTCGAGGAGGAGGCCATCAGCAGGACAGCGGCGAGGGCCGGGCCGGTGCACGGGATCCAACCGAGGCCGAAGACGGCGCCGAGGAGCGGGGCGCCGACGAGGCCGGCACGTGGTCGCCAGGACAGCTTCGCCTCCCGGGTCCCGCCGCCGACGAACAGGACGACGGCCAGGGCGATGACAGCGGCGCCCCCGACCCGCATGAGGGTGGCGCGATGGAGGATCAGCCCGCGGCCGAGGGTGGTGATGAAGATCGAGGAGAGGATGAAGACGATCGAGAAGCCGATGACGAAGAGCAGCGCCCCCAGGACCAACCGGCCCCGGGACCGTCGCTCGAGCGCCACGTCCGAGAGCCCGGTGACGTAGCCGAGGAAGCCGGGCACGAGCGGCAGCACGCACGGCGACGCGAACGACACGAGACCGGCGAGCAGGGCCACGGCGATGGCCAGCGGGAGGGCGCCGGCGGAGATGGTCGAGCCGGCGTCGATCGGCATCGAGATCACCCAGTGGCCCCCGACAGGACGTCGTCGACGAGGTCGGTGAGGGTGGTGGTGGTGACCGGACCGCTGACCCGGCCGGCGATCCGGCCCGATGTGTCCAGCACGAGCGTGGTCGGCGTCGCGACCGCCTTGCCCTGGAGCGCGAGGATCAACACGCCGGGCTGGTCGGTCAGCGAGGGGTAGGTGATGGCGCGGCTCTTGAGGAAGGCAGCCCCGGTCAGGGCGCTCTCCTGGACGTCGATCCCGATGAACTCGACCGGTTTCCTGGCGGCGGACAGGTTGGCCCACGCCTGCTGCAGGTCGGGCGCCTCGGCCACGCACGGCGAGCACCACGACCCCCACACGTTGACGACGAGCGCCTTGCCGCGGGCGTCGGCGCTCGACCACGGCTTGCCGTCGACCGTGGTCCCGGACAGGTCGACGACCGGGCCGCGCTTGGCCACCGGGATCCGCTCGATCGTCCCGTCGCCACTCAGGTAGCCCTTGCGGTTGCCCTGCTTGGCCTGGTTCGCCACGGAGTTGGGGTCGGAGGTGCAGGCGCCGAGCAGCAGCCCGGCTGCCAGGACCGTCACGACCGTGGTGATCGCACGCCTCACGCGCCCGCTCCCCGCGCCGCCGACGGCAGCAGCTCGACGGCCGGCTCGCTGTAGTCGACCGACTCCAGGACGTCACCGGCATACGTCAGGGTCGTGACCGAGGCGAGCGAGCACTCGCGCTTGCGCGGGTCGTGCAGGAACCGGCGGCCCTCGAGGGCGGATCGGAGCATCCAGATCGGCGCCTGGTGGGAGACGATCACGGCTTCGTGCCCAGCGACCCGGGTGCGCAGGTCGGCCACGGCGGCCTTCATCCGCGCGACGAGGTCGACGTACGGCTCGCCCCACGAGGGGCGCAGTGGGTTGAGGAAGTAGCGGAACATCTTGGGGTCCTTGAGCAGGCCCTTGCCGCTGGCCACCTGCTTGCCCTCGAAGACGTTGCCGGCCTCGACGACCCGCTCGTCGACGTCGATGGGCAGGTCGTGCGCGGCGGCGATCGGCGTGGCCGTCTCGACCGCGCGCTGAAGGGGCGAGGAGACGACGGCGACGACGTCGCGGTCGGCGAGGTATGCCGCCGCGAGCCCGGCCATCTGGCGCCCGAGCTCGGACAGGCCGTAGCCGGGCAGCCGACCGTAGAGGATCCGCTCGGGGTTCTCGACCTCACCGTGCCGCACGACGTGCACGACAGTGCGCTGCGCGCCGGGGCCTGGACTCATGTGGTCGATTGTCGCAAATCAATCTGTGGCGTGCGCCGCCGCCTGCGCCGCAGCGGGCAGCGCGTCGACGACGCGCCCAACCGCATGCTCGTCGTGGGCCGCACCGACGAACCAGCACTCGAACGCGGACGGCGGCAGGTGCACGCCCGCCTCGAGGAGGGAGTGGAAGAACCGGCCGTATGCCGCGGTGTCCTGCGCCTTCGCGGCGTCGTAGTCGGCGACCGCACCCTCGCGGAAGAAGACACTGAACATGGACCCGGCCCACTGGACCGTGTGCGGCACCGAGGCGGCGGCCAGAGCATCGCTCGCGGCCCCGGCGATGGTGTGCGCCACGTCGTCGAGGTGGTCGTAGACCTCGGGGGTGCAGCCCTGCAGGGTGGCCAGGCCGGCAGCCGTGGCGACCGGGTTCCCGGAGAGGGTGCCGGCCTGGTAGACCGGTCCGAGCGGAGCGAGCAGGGCCATCACGTCGGCCCGGCCCCCGAAGGCTGCGGCGGGGAACCCGCCACCCATGACCTTGCCGAATGTGAACAGGTCCGGGGCGCCGAATCCGTATGCCGCAGAGGCAGTTTCGAGTCCGTACCATCCAGCCGCACTGCACCGGAACCCGGTCATCACCTCATCGCTGATGAGCAGCGCGCCGTGCTCCTTGGTGATCCGGCGGAGGCCGTCGGTGAAGCCCGGGGCCGGCGGGACGACGCCCATGTTGCCGGCGGCGGCCTCGGTGATGACGGCCGCGATCTGGTCGCCGCGCTCGGCGAAGGCGGCTTCGACGGCATCCAGGTCGTTGTAGGGCAGCACGATCGTCTCGGCGGCGGTCTGGGCCGGGACGCCCGCCGAGTCGGGCAGGGCGAGGGTGGCGACGCCGGAGCCGGCGGCGGCCAGGAGTGAGTCGACGTGGCCGTGGTAGCAGCCGGCGAACTTCACGATGAGGGTCCGGCCGGTGTAGCCGCGGGCCAGCCGGATCGCCGACATCGTCGCCTCGGTGCCACTTGACACGAGGCGCACCTGCTCGACCGGTTCGACCCGGCGGACGATCTCCTCCGCAAGGGCGACCTCGTTCTCACTCGGGGTCCCGAACGAGAAGCCGCGCGACGCGGCATAGGAGACGGCTTGTAGGACCGATGGGTGAGCGTGGCCGAGGATCATCGGCCCCCACGAGCAGATCAGGTCGACATAATCCCTGCCGTCCACGTCGGTGAGCCAGGGGCCGCGGGCCGAGGCGATGAACCGAGGGCTGCCGCCGACCGACCCGAAGGCGCGGACCGGGCTGTTGACGCCGCCGGGGATGACCGCCGAGGCGCGCGCCATCAGGGCGGCCGACGCGGGCGGGGTGGGGTAGGTCGGCAGGGTCGGGCTCATGAGCCCATTGTCGCGGACCCGGATCAGGCGCCGGGCGCGAGGTCTCCCGGCTCGGCGACCACGGGCAGGTCCTGGGCGGCGCGGACGAGGGCCATCGCCTCGCCGAGGGCCACGAACTGGGCCGGCGGCATGACGTCGACAAGGTGCCGCCGAACCGAACCGACGTGGACGTGGGACATGTCCCGGACCGCACGTCGGCCGGTGGGGGTAAGGACGAGTTCGACGCCGCGCCGGTCGTCCAGACACGACTGCCTCGCCACCCAGCCACGTTTCTCCAGCCGGGCCGCCGTGTGGGTGACCCGGCTGCGGGACTGGATGACGAGGTCGGCCAGGGTGGACATCCGCAACCGGCCCCCCGGGGACTCCGAGAGCATCGACAACAGCTCGTACTCCGACAGGCCGACGCCGTGCGACTGGAGGTCGCGGTCGAGGGAGACCTCGAGGGCACGACTGGCCCGCAGGTAGGCCCGCCAGGCCACCTGCTCCTCGGCGGTGAGCCAGGTCGTCTCGCCCTCGTGCGGCATGCCCGTCAGTATGCCCCGGCACCAGCTCACGGTGCGTGACCTCGCCGGGAATATAATTGAATATTCAACGGTTACCACTCGAGTACACCCCAGACCACTCCATCGACAGAGGATCACCGCCATGAGTACCAGCAACCTGAGCACCCTGAGCACCCTGACCGGCCTTGAGACCGGCACCTGGACCATCGATGCCGCCCACACCGAGGTCGGCTTCGTTGCCCGTCACCTCGTCGTCACCAAGGTGCGTGGCTCCTTCACCGGCGTCGAAGGCACCGTGGTCGTGGCCGACCGGATCGGCGACTCCTCCGCCGACGTCACCGTCCAGATGGACACCATCTCCACCCGCAGCGCCGACCGTGACGGCCACCTCAAGAGCGGTGACTTCTTCGACGTGGGCACCTTCCCGACGATGACCTTCACGAGCACATCCTTCGACGGCTCGACCCTCACCGGTGACCTCACCATCAAGGGTGTCACCAAGCCGGTGACC
>JBDTBX010000259.1:0-2901 GCA_039923915.1 Nostocoides sp.
TCCTCACGGTGCTGCTCTGCGCCGCGTGGTTCCTCTCCTACTCGGCCTCACGGCTGGACCGGCTGCACGCCCGGGTGGAAGGTGCGCTGTCGGCTCTGGACGCCCAGCTGATCCGCCGGGCCGAGGCGACCCTGGAACTGGCCAACTCCGGTGAGCTCGACCCGGCCAGCTCGCTCATCCTGGCCTCGGCCGCCTCGGAGTCCCTCGAGCGGCATACCGAGCACCTCATCGCCGACGACCCGCTCGACGGCCAGTCGTTCGGCGGCCGCGAGCCGGTGGAGTCCGACCTCAGCGAGGCCCTGTCGATCGCCCTCACACCGAGCGTCGTCGAGTCGATCCGGCACCACGACGGCGTGGCGGCGGCCGCGGTCGAGCGGATCGAAGCGGCCGGCCTGCGGGTCCAGCTGGCGCGACGGTTCCACAACAACGCGGTCAAGGATGTCCAGCGGGTGCGGCGCAAGCGGTCGGTCCTGTGGTTCCGGCTGGCCGGTCACGCCGTCCTGCCCGCCACCGTCGAGTTCGACGACGACCTGCCTTCGACCCTGCGCGACTGACCGCGGGTCGTGCCTCTTGAGCCGGGTCGGGGAGAGGTCAGCGGGCGGCATACGATGGAGTCGACCCCCTCCGTCCGTTCCCCAGGATCACCGATGACTTCCCAGACACCGCCCGACCAGGCCCCCGCCACCGGCACCTCCCGCGTCAAGCGCGGCATGGCCGAGATGCTCAAGGGCGGCGTCATCATGGACGTCGTCACCGCCGAGCAGGCCAAGATCGCCGAGGACGCCGGCGCCGTCGCCGTGATGGCCCTCGAGCGGGTCCCCGCCGACATCCGCGCCCAGGGCGGCGTCTCCCGGATGAGCGACCCCGACATGATCGACGCGATCATCGCCGCCGTCTCGATTCCGGTGATGGCCAAGGCCCGCATCGGCCACTTCGTCGAAGCCCAGGTGCTCCAGAGCCTCGGCGTGGACTACATCGACGAGTCCGAGGTCCTCACCCCGGCCGACTATGCCAACCACATCGACAAGTGGAACTACACCGTGCCGTTCGTGTGCGGTGCGACCAACCTCGGCGAGGCGCTGCGCCGGATCACCGAGGGCGCGGCGATGATCCGTTCCAAGGGCGAGGCCGGCACGGGTGACGTCTCCAACGCAACGACCCACATGCGCCAGATCCGCCAGCAGCTGCGCCGCCTCCAGAACCTGCCCGAGGACGAGCTGTTCGTCGCGGCAAAGGAGCTGCAGGCACCCTACGAGCTGGTCAAGGAGGTCGCCGAGGCCGGCAAGCTGCCCGTCGTCCTGTTCACGGCCGGCGGCATCGCCACCCCGGCCGACGCAGCGATGATGATGCAGCTCGGCGCCGAGGGTGTCTTCGTCGGCTCCGGCATCTTCAAGTCGGGCAACCCGGCCGAGCGCGCCGAGGCGATCGTCCAGGCGACCACCTTCTACGACGACCCCGACGTCATTGCCAAGGTCTCCCGCGGCCTCGGTGAGGCCATGGTCGGGATCAACGTCGAGGACATTCCGCAGCCGCACCGGCTGGCCGAGCGCGGCTGGTAGCCCTTCTTTGCGTATGCCGCGGGGCCGGGTTCACATCGAACCCGGCCCCCGGCCTCGTCCGGCCCCGTAGGGTCGACGTACCGCGCTGAAGGGACACGAAAGGTCGAACAAGGACTGGCAACACCCACCGTCGAGCTCCGCCTGAACGGCCAGGACGTCCGGGTCGAGGTCGAGGCGTTCTCCAGCCTCCTCGACGTGCTCCGAACCCGGCTCGACCTTCCCGGTACCAAGAAGGGCTGCAACCAGGGAGCCTGCGGCGCGTGCACCGTGCTCGTCGACGGCCGCCGGGTGCTGTCCTGCCTGACCCTCGCGGTCCAGGTCGACGGTCGCTCGGTGACGACGATCGAGGGCGTGGGCACTCCCGACGTCCCGCACGACCTGCAGCGGGCCTTCGTCACGGCGGACGGGTTCCAGTGCGGGTTCTGTACGGCCGGGCAGATCTGCTCGGCTCTCGGGATGGTCGACGAACTGGCGGCTGGGATCCCCAGCGCCGTGTCGGAGCACGTTGCGGCGCAGCCGGATCCGACCGATCTGGAAATCCGGGAACGGATGAGCGGCAACCTGTGCCGGTGTGGTGCCTACAACGGCATCCTCGCCGCCGTGACCGCGTATGCCGGGCAGAAGGACGCCCGATGACCGCCATCTCCTATGCCGTTCCCTCCAGTGCCGAGGAGGCGGTCGCCACCCTCGCCGCCAACCCCGGCGCGGTCTACCTCGGGGGCGGCACCAACCTCGTCGACCTGGTCCGCGAGGGGATCGCCACACCGTCCCTGCTCGTCGACGTGACCCGCCTACCGATGGACCAGATCGTCGAGGCCGACGGCGGCCTCGTCATCGGCGCCGCCGTCCGCAACGCCGACCTCGCGGCGCACCCCGTCGTCCGGCAGGGATTCCCGGTGCTCAGCCAGGCGATCGTCATGGGCGCCTCGGGCCAGATCCGCAACATGGCCACGGTGGGCGGCAACCTGCTCCAGCGGACCCGATGCCTCTACTTCTACGACGAGGGTGCGCCGTGCAACAAGCGCGAGCCGGGCACCGGCTGCGGCGCTGCCGGGGGGAGCAACCGGATGGGCGCCATCCTCGGCGCGAGCGAGCACTGAGTCGCCGTCCACCCCTCCGACATGGCCGTCGCGCTGGCGCTCCTCGACGCCCAGGTCGACGTGTTGGGGTCGACCGGCCCGCGGACGGTGGCCATCGCCGACTTCCACCGCCTCCCGGGCGACACGCCCCACCTCGACACCACCCTCGACCCGGACGAACTGGTCACCGCCGTGCGCATCCCCGGGCTGGCCATGGCGCAGCGCTCCCGCTATCGCAAGGTCCGTGACCGCGCCTCGTACGC
>JBDTBX010000260.1:0-2941 GCA_039923915.1 Nostocoides sp.
CCGGGCGCTGGAGTGGTCGGGGCCCTGGCCCTCGAAGCCGTGCGGGAGCAGGAGGACGACGCCGGAGCGCTGGCCCCACTTCTGCTCGGAGGAGGCGATGAACTCATCGACGATGGTTTGGGCGCCGTTGAAGAAGTCGCCGAACTGCGCCTCCCAGAGGACGAGTGCGTCGGGGCGCTCGACGGAGTAGCCGTACTCGAAGCCCATCGCCGCGAACTCCGACAGCAGCGAGTCGTAGATCCAGAATCGGCCCTGGCCCTCGCCGAGGTAGAGCCACGGTGTCCATTCCTCGGCCGTGTCCTTGTCGATGAGCACGGCGTGCCGCTGGACGAAGGTGCCCCGGCGGGAGTCCTGACCGGCGAGCCGCACCGGGGTGCCCTCCTTGAGGATCGAGCCAAACGCGAGCAGCTCGCCGGTGGCCCAGTCGATGCCGCCCTCGTTGACCGACGCAGCCCGCTTGTCCATGACCTGGCGCAGCTTGGGGTGGACGGTGAAGCCGTTGGGGTAGTCGATGAAGGCGTTGCCGAGGAACTTGAGCGTCTCGGGCGTGATCGCGGTGTCGGTGGCGGGTCGGGCGCTGCTCCCGGTCGCGCTCGACTGCGCGGTCGGCGGCTCGAGGCCGGCGTGCCCCTCGACGTCGGTGCCGGAGAAGTTGTTGCTGGTGTTGGCGTCGGCGGGGCCCTCGGCTGCCTTGAGCGCCTCCTTGGTCTCCAGGAAGACCCGCTCCAGCTGCTGCTGGTAGTCGCGCAGGGCCGCGTCGGCGTCCTCGCTGCTGATGTCGCCGCGGCCGATGAGGCTCTCGGTGTAGAGCTTGCGGACGCTGCGCTTGGCCTCGATCAGGTTGTACATGAGCGGCTGGGTCATCGACGGGTCGTCGCCCTCGTTGTGGCCCCGCCGGCGGTAGCAGACCATGTCGACGACGACGTCCTTGGTGAACTTCTGCCGGAACTCATAGGCCAGCTCGGCCACCCGGACGCAGGCCTCCGGGTCGTCACCGTTGACGTGGAAGATCGGCGCCTGGATCATCCGGGCGACGTCGGTGGAGTAGGTCGAGGACCGTGACGCCGACGGCGCCGTGGTGAAGCCGACCTGGTTGTTGACGATGACGTGGATGGTGCCGCCGGTGCGGTAGCCACGCAGCTGGGACAGGTTGAGCGTCTCGGCGACGACCCCCTGGCCGGCGAACGCGGCGTCGCCGTGCATGAGGACGGGCAGCACGGGGAAGTCCTCCCCGCCCCGGTCGAGCCGGTCCTGCTTGGCCCGGACGATGCCCTCGAGGACGGGGTTGACCGCCTCCAGGTGGGAGGGGTTCGCCGCGAGGTAGACCTTGGTCTTGGCCCCGTCCTCGGCGACGAACTCGCCCTCAGTGCCCAGGTGGTACTTGACGTCGCCGGAGCCCTGGACCGACTTGGGGTCCGCCTTGCCCTCGAACTCGCGGAAGATCTGGCTGTAGGACGTGCCCGCGATGTTGGCGAGGACATTGAGCCGCCCGCGGTGCGGCATACCGATGCACACCTCGTCCATCTCGTCGGCGGCCGCCCGGCACAGGATCCGGTCGAGCAAGGCGATGACCGACTCCCCGCCCTCGAGGGAGAACCGCTTCTGGCCGACGAACTTGGTCTGGAGGAAGGTCTCGAAGGCCTCGGCGGCGTTGAGCCGGCGCAGGATCCGCAGCTGCTCGTCGCGGGTGACCTTGGCCTGCGGCACCTCGAACTTGCTCTGGATCCAGGCCCGCTGCTCGGGGTCCTGGATGTGCATGTACTCGACGCCGATGGTGCGGCAGTAGGCGTCGCGCAGGATGCCGAGGATCTTGCGCAGCTTGAGGAACGGTGCGCCGCCGAAGCCGCCGGTCGCGAAGAACCGCTCGAGATCCCAGAGGGTGAGGCCGTGGCTCGTCACGTCGAGGTCGGGGTGCTTGCGCTGCCGGTACTCCAGGGGGTCGGTGTCGGCCATCAGGTGGCCGCGGACCCGGTAGGCGTGGATGAGCTCCTGCACGCGGGCGACCTTGTTGACGTCGTCGTCGTGCTCGGCGCTGATGTCCTGGACCCAGCGGACCGGCTCGTAGGGGATCCGCAGGCTCTCGAAGATGTCGTCGTAGAAGCCGCTCTCGCCCAGCAGCAGCTGGTGCACGATCCGCAGGAAGTCGCCGGACTGGGCGCCCTGGATGATCCGGTGGTCGTAGGTGCTGGTCAGGGTGAGGATCTTGGAGACGGCGTTGTGGTTGATCGTCTGCTGGCTGGCGCCCTGCCACTCCGCGGAGTACTCCAGCGCGCCGACGCCGACGATCGTGCCCTGCCCGGCCATCAGCCGCGGCACGGAATGGACGGTGCCGATGGTGCCGGGGTTGGTGAGGGTGATCGTCGTTCCCTGGAAGTCCTCGACGCCGAGGGTGCCGCCGCGCGCCTTCTTGACCATGGCCTCGTATGCCGCCCAGAAGCGGGCGAAGTCCATGGCCTCGGCGCCCTTGATGCTCGGGACGAGCAACGTCCGGCTGCCATCGGGCTTGGCCAGGTCGATCGCGAGGCCGAGGTTGACGTGGGCGGGCTGGACGAGGGTCGGCTTGCCCTTGTCGTCGTGGACGAAGCCGTTGTTCATGGCCGGCATCGACTCCAGCGCCTTGACCAGGGCGTAGCCGATGATGTGGGTGAAGGACACCTTGCCGCCGCGCGAGCGCATCAGGTGGTTGTTGATGACGACCCGGTTGTCGATGAGCAGCTTGGCCGGGACGGCGCGCACGCTGGTCGCAGTGGGGACCTCGAGGGAGGCCTCCATGTTGGCGACGACCCGGGCGCTGGCTCCACGGAGCTGGGTGGACACGGTCTCGCGCTCGGGGTCGGCAGCCTTGGGCGCCTCGGGGTCGCGCGGTCGCGGCGTCACGGTGGACGCGGCGGCGGTCGGAGTGGTTGCCGGGGTGACGGCGGGGGTCGGGTCGGTGGGGGTC
>JBDTBX010000261.1:0-10133 GCA_039923915.1 Nostocoides sp.
CACCCTGCGCGACCGGTTCGACCCGGCTCGGGTGTTCGCCAACCCCTACCTGGACCGGGTGCTCGGCGTCTAGGCGAGGGTCAGTCCAGGCCCCGCCGCGCGAGCAGGTGGCCGATGTCAGGGTCCGCCCCACGGAACGCGCGGTAGGACTCCAGAGGATCCTTGCTGCCACCGATCCCGATGATGAACTCGCGGTAGCGGTCGCCATTGGCTCGGGTCAGGCCACCGTTGCCCTCGAACCACGCCACGGTGTCGGCGTCGAGCACCTCGCTCCAGATGTAGGCGTAGTACTGGGCGTCGTAGCCGTAGGAGAAGGCGTGCGAGAAGTAGCTCGTCCGGTAGCGCGGCGGGACGGCCGGGTTGTCCAGCCCGACAGCCAGCAGCGCCTGCGCCTCGAACGCATCGGCGTCGGCGACGCGCTCGCCGGGCGCCAGCGCATGCCAGGCCTGGTCGAGGAGGGCCGCGCCGAGATACTCCGCCGTGGCGAATCCCTCGCCGTAGGAGCGGGATTGGATCAGGCGGTCGACGATATCCTGGGGCAGTGGTTCGCCGGTCTGGTGGTGGACGGCATAGTTGGCGAGCACCTCGGGCCACAGAATCCACATCTCGTTGACCTGGCTCGGGTACTCGACGAAGTCGCGGAAGACCTGGGTGCCGGCGAAGTGCGGGTAGGTGACGCGCGCGAGCAAGCCGTGCAGGGCGTGCCCGAACTCGTGGAAGAAGGTGTTGACCTCTTCCAGCGTGAGCAGTGTCGGCTCGCCCTCGGCCGGGCGCGACACGTTGAGGTTGTTGGTGACCACGGCATGCGACACACCGAGCAACGTGTTCTGCAGGACGAGGCTGTTCATCCACGCGCCGCCCTTCTTGGTGTCACGGCTGTAGAGGTCGAGGAGGAACAGCCCGATGACGGTCCCGTCCTCCTCGCGGACCTCGAAGGTGCGGACGTCGGGGTGCCAGCCGACCAGGTCGGGCCGATCGTGGAAGGTCAGTCCGAACAGACGGCCCGCAGCGTAGAAGACACCGTCGCGCAGTACCCGCTCGGCTTCGAACCAGGGCCGAAGCGCCGCCACGTCGACGTCGTACTTCTCCCGGCGGACGCGGGCCGAGTGGAAGGCCCAGTCGTATGCCGCGACCGGCTCGCCGGCCGTCTGCTCCAGCTCGGCCTGCTCCGCGCGAGCATTGCGGGCGGCCGCCGGGGCGAGTCGGCCGAGCAGGTCGCTCACGGCCTCCGGCGAGCCGGCCGTCGAGTCGGCTAGGGTCGCCGCGGCATGGCTCGGATAACCCAGGATGGCCGCCCGTTCCGCTCGCAGGGCGGTGATGTCGACGACCGCGGCCCGCGTGTCGTGAAGGCCACCGTGCGACCCGCGGGTCACCTGGGCCTGCTGGAGGCGTTGCCGCACAGCGCGATCGGTGAGTGAGGCGAGGTAGGGGTGACCGCTCGTGTTGCGGAGGGTGAGCACGTAGCCGTCGACCCCACGATCGGCAGCCGCGGCCGCTGCCGCCGAGATCTCACCGGGCGTGAGTCCGTCGAGTCCGGTCCCATCCGCGACCGTCAGTGCCCCGTCCGCGGTCTCGGCGAGGACGTCGTTCCGGAACTGCGTCGTCAGGGTCGCGAGCTGTCCATTGAGGTCACGGAGCCGGGCTGTCGTCCGTGCGTCGAGGCCCGCGCCAGCGGCGGTCAACTCCACGACGTAGCGCTCGACGAGTCGTCGTGACTCCGGATCGAGTGCGGCCATCGCCCGCCTGTCGTCGTGGACGGACTTGATCCGCTCGAAGAGGACGGGGTCGAGCCGGATCGCGTCGGCGTGTGCCGACAGCTTGGGGGAGAAGTCCGTCTCGATCTGCTGGACGGCAGGCGTGCCGTGCGCGGCCGAGACACCGAAGAACACCCGGGTGACCCGGTCGAGGAGCCGGCCGCTGCGTTCGAGGGCGACGACCGTGTTCTCGAACGTCGCCGGCTCCGGGTTGGCCGTGATCGCATCGACCTCGACCCGGTGCTCGGCCATCCCGGCCTCGAGGGCCTCGACGTAGTGCTCGTCGCGGATCGCGGCATACGGGGGCAGGCCGAGTGGCAGGCTGCTGGGCGAGAGGAGCGGGTTGGTCATGGGCCCACCCTACGAACGAGCAGGGGTCACGGCGCCGGGGAGGTCACCCGGACCTGCTGACCGGCATACGCGACAGTCATTCCGGGCGTGACCTGGCGACCGCGACGGGTCTCGACGACGCCATCGACGGTGACCTCGCCCGCTTCGATGACGGCCCGGGCCGCACTGCCGTCGTCGACGAGTGAGGTCAGCTTGAGCAGCTGACCGAGCCGGATCATGTCCTCGCGGATGGGCAGGTCGAAGGTCTCGGGCACGACGAAACCCTACGCCGACGTCAGCCCTTTGGCGCCGCCCCGCCGCCCGCGCCGCCAACGGTGGTGCCCTGTCGCACCACGACGCCGCCGCCGCCGAACCCTCCTCCTCTGCCGCCGAGGCGCGCGGTGAGCGGGTTGGCGGAGGGCAGGGGCCGGCTGGCGTCGGCGAGGACGACGACCTGGCCGAGGCTCAGCCCGGTCAGGATCTGGGCGAGTCCTTGGCCGATCGCTCCGACCGTGACGCGCTCGTCGCTCGTCGCGGAGCCCTTGAGCACGGTGATGCTCCCCGTGCCCTGGTTGATCCCTGCCAGTGCCGACACCGGGACGGTGAGGACGCCGGTCACCGAGGCGAGGGTGATGGTGGCGCTCGCCTGCGACCCCGTCGCCAGCGCCGTGGGTGCGTCGGGGACAGCCACTTGGACGGGGTAGGTCGGGGTCGTCGAGGTCGTCGAGCTGGGCAGCACGCCGATCGACTGGATCGCCCCGTCCAGAGGGGTGGTCGTCCCCGAGGGCAGGACCGTGGCGGACTGCCCGACCCGAAGCCGGCCGAGCTGGGCCAGGGGGACGGTCGCGCTGAGTATCGCCGTTCCCGGGGCAACGATGGTGATTCCCTCCGACGTCGTCGCGGTCTGGGCGGGAACGAGGGAGATCGCCCCGACGAGTCCGCCGACCGGGGAGGTCAGGGTGGCACCAGCCAGGGCCTGCTGGGTGGTGGCGAGCGACTGCTGCGCCTTGAGCACACTGACCTCGAGGTCAGCCACCGAACTGCCGCCCTGAGCCCCACGGCCGGCGGCGGAGCTGCCGCTGGACGAGACACTGCCCGTCGTGCCCGCCCCGGTGCCGGTGCTGCGGCCGTTGGTCGAGGTGCTGGTGGCCGTGGCGGCCTGGGTCTGGAGGGCAGTGGCCGCCTCGTCCAGTGCCATGGCCAGCTGCGCTGCCAGCGTGCTCGTGTCCTGCTCGGAGGCGAGCGTCGCGCCGAGGGCCGCGACGCAAATCCGGACCTGGTCGGCCGTCGGCGCCATCGACGAGGGCGACGAGGGCGACGAGGAGGTGGCCGGACTGGACGAGGTCGTGGTCGGGGTCCCGCTGCTGGAGGACGTCGTCGCCGGGTCGGTGGCGACCGGGGCTGCCGTCGTCGTCGCCACGGTGGGGGTCGCTGTCGTGGTGGTGGTGGCGGTCGTCGTCGGAACCGGTGTGGTGGTCGGGGACGCCGTGGTGGTCGGCGTGCCTCCGTCGCCAGCACCCCCAACCGACATCAGTGGCGCGCACGCTGCCTCGACGGCCGACACGAGGGTCTGGGTGCGGCTCATCCGCGTCGAGAGCCCCCTGGCGTCGACGCCGGATCCACCGACGGCCCGTCCGCCCGTGCCGCCCGACCCGGTCCTGGAGCCACCCGATCCGGTGAACGAGGTGCTGTGGCTGGCAGCCGTCGCCGAGCTGGCAGACGTCGAGGTCGAGGGGGAGCTCGCGGACGCCGTGGCGGCGGTCGCCTCGGCATCGGTCAACTCAGCCTGGGCCGCGACGAGGTCCGCCTCGGCGACGGTGACCGACTGCGTCAGATCGGCGGTATCCATCGTCGCCAGCACCTGACCGGCCTTGACGGTGTCCCCGACGGCGACCTTGACCGTCGTCACCCGGCCGCCGCTCGGGAAGGAGACGGTCAGCTGGCCGACCCGTGCCACGTTCCCGGTGAGGGTCGTCGTCTGGTCCAGGTTGCCGCGGGCGACGGTCGCCGTGCGGAGCGAGGAGGTCGCTGCCGAACCGTCCCCGGCACCGAAGAAGACGTATGCCGCGGCCGCCATGACCGCGATGGCGCAGCCGATCGCTACCCGTCCCAGCCAGGGAGAGCGGGCGCGTTCGGCTGCGCGGGGGGAGATCTCAGGCACGACCAAAGCCGCCCGTGCAGTGGCCGGCGGTGGCCGGGCTCAGCGCCATCGCGGTCGCGGCCACCGAGCCGGTGTCATCGGCCTTACCCTGTGCGGCAACGCATTCGCCGACCTTGATGGCGCTCGATGTGGCCGCCTTGGTCGTCGTGAAGGCGGTCGTCGCAGCGTAGGTCACGGTGACGGTGCGCGGCACCGCGGTCGTCGGCGGGGCCGAGGCCGAGGCGGACCCGTCGAACCGCGCTGCGAATCCGGCCTCGGTGACCGTGAAGGTGCCGCTGCCGATCGAGGCCACCTCACCGATGGCACCGGAGCCGGCGGCGCCCCGGCCGCCGAAGCCACCGGCGCCGCCGGTGCGGGTTCCGTTGCCGGTGGGGCCACCGGATGGGCGGCCGGTCGGAGCCCCTGATGCTCCCCCGGCCGCCCGACCTGTCCCAAACGAGCAGCCGGTGCTGCCCGTGGAGATGATCTGGACGGTCGCCGCGGCGATCCTCGTCGAGGCAGCGGTGGCGCCGCCGCCGGCACCGCCGGCACCGGCCGGGACGTCGGGTCGGGCAATGACACAGTCCCCGACCTTGAGGGTCGAGGAGGAGACCCTCACCTGGGCGGTGAACTTCGTTGCGGCCGACCACGTCACCGCGGTCTGATCGGTCCGGGTCTGGACCTGCAGGGTCGAGCCGTCGACCGCAGCGATCAGCCCGTTCACCCCGGGGGTCCTTGCGGCGAACCCGCCCTGCCGCTGACCGCCGCCGCCGTTGCCGGCTGCGGACGAGTTGGCGGCTGCAGCCGTCGAGGATGGATTCGCGGTGCCGGACCCGCCGCAGGCCGCCAGGGAGAGGGTCGCGGCCGCGGCCAGTGCGAGCACGGCATACGGCCGGGGTGTGGTGATCATGAACGGTTCACTCGCTTCGTAGTGCGTCGATGGGGGACAGGCGGGCAGCGCGGCCGGCGGGATAGACCCCTGCGACGACGCCGATGACGACGGAGATGGCGATCGCCGCGACGGCGGCGACCGCCGAGATGGTCACCGGTTGACCGATGATCGAGGGGAGCACACGTGCGCCGATGGCGCCGAGGAGCAACCCGAGCACACCACCGGCGAAGCCGAGCAGGCTTGCCTCGGTAAGGAACTGGCGCAGGATGACGCGCGGGGTGGCGCCGAGCGCCTTGCGCAGACCGATCTCGCGGATCCGCTCGGTGACCGAGACGAGCATGATGTTCATGACGCCGATGCCGCCGACGAGCAGCGAGATCGCGGCGATGCCGCCGAGCAGCACGGTGAGGGTCCGGGAGGTGCTCGTCGCGGTCTGGACGATCGACTCCTGGCTGGACAGGGAGAAGTCGGCGTTGGCCGTGTCGACGCCGTGGCTGGTGAGGAGGGCGTTGTTGGCTTCCTGGTAGGCCGCCGACAGGGCGTCCTGTCCCGTGGCCTCGAGGTAGATCGATGAGACGCTGGTGCCGGCGGTCGGGGAGACGACGTTGGCGTAGGTCGTGGCCGGGACGACGGCCTGGTCGTCCTGGTCGCCGCCCACCGTCGAGCCGACGGTGGCAAGGACGCCGATGACCGTGAACGGCTGCGTGCCGATGCTCACCTGCTTCCCGACCGGGTCACGTGCACCGAAGAGTTCCTGGGCCGTGGTCTCGCCGAGCACGACCTCCGGCTGGGCGTCGGCCAACTCCGACGCCGTGAAGAACCGGCCCGCTCCCATCGTCCGGGCGCGGACATCGAGCCAGGCCGGGGTCGTGCCGACGACGCTCGTCGTCCAGTTGGTGCCCGCGGCGGTGAGCGATGTCTGGGTCGAGGAGGTGGGTGCGACGGCAGCGATGTCGGGGGCCACCGACGGGTCGGCGAGCATCGCCGCGTCTGCCGTCGTGAGGGTGGTCGCCGAGCCGCGGCCGCCGCGGACACCGGTCAGGCTCGTCGTGCTGCCCGGGGTGACGATGAGCAGGTTGGAGCCGAGCTTGTCGATCTGGGCGGCGACCTGCTGCTGGGCTCCCTGACCGAGGCCGACCGTGAGCATGACGGCGGCGATCCCGATGAGGATGCCGAGCATGGTCAGGGCCGAACGCATCCGCCGGGTCCGGATCGCGTCGAAGGCCGTGTGAATGGTTTCCAGCCAGCTCACCGGGCACCCGCTCCTGCTGCATGGGCCGGATCCTCGGCTGCGGCGCTGTCGATGAACCGGCCGTCCCGGATCTGCACCGATCGGCGGGCCCGGGCGGCCACGTCCTGCTCATGGGTGATCAGGACGATGGTCCGGCCCTGGGCGTTGAGCTCGTCGAACAGGCCCAGGACGTCAGCCGTCGAGGTCGAGTCGAGGTTGCCCGTGGGTTCGTCGGCCAGGAGCAGCTGCGGGTCCGTGACCAGGGCACGGGCGACCGAAACCCGTTGCTGCTGGCCGCCGCTCAACTCGCCGGGCCGGTGGTCGATCCGGTCGGCAAGCCCCACCCTGGCCAGCGCCGCGACGGCCCGGGCCTTGCGCTCGGGGCGGGACAGGCCGGCATACACGAGGGGGAGTTCGACGTTGCGCCAGGCCGACATCGTCGGGAGCAGGTTGAACTGCTGGAAGACGAAGCCGATCCGACGGTTCCGCACGTAGGCGAGCTGGCTCTCCTTCATCGTCGACACGTCTTCGCCACCGAGCCGGTAGGCGCCGGTGGTCGGCACGTCGAGGCAGCCGAGGATGTGCATGAGGGTCGACTTGCCCGACCCCGAGGGGCCCATGATGGCGACGAAGTCGCCGTCGTCGACGGTGAGGGTGACGCCGCGCAGCGCCTCGACGGTGAGCGAGCCGGAGCGATAGGTCTTGCCGACGTCGGTGAGGCGCAGGATCGGTTCGGTCGGGAGGGTCGAGCCGGGTTCCGGGCCCGAGTCAGGGTTCGGGAAGATCGGGTATGCCGTGATGGCGGTCATCCGCGTCCGGTCCCGCCGCCGAGCCCCCCACCACCGAACCCACCGCCGCCGAATCCACCACCGCCGAACCCGCCACGGGTGCCGGTGCCGGTCCGCCCGGTCGTCCCGGTCCCGGCCCCGGTTCCGGCGAAGGTGCGGGTCGTCACGACGACCAGGTCGCCCTCGGTCAGGCCCTTGGTGATCTCGGTCGTTGCCCCGAAGACGGCGCCGATGGTCACCGGCACGGTCGCGGTCTTGCCGTTCTTGCTCACCGAGACGATGGTCTGGCCGTTGGAGGTGCCGATGGCCAGGGTCGGGACGGTCAGGACGTTGGTCAGTTGCCTGGTGGTGATCGCGACGTCTGCGGTCGTCCCGGCGTGGATTCCGGTCGGGCTGCACGTCACGGTGATGACGAGGGGAAAGGCGGCCGCGCCGCTCGATGACGACGAGGCGACGACACCGACGCTGGCCACGGTCCCGAAGACCGGATCGGTCGCACCGGACGGCGTGATGGTCGCCTGCAGGCCCTTCTTGACCTCGCCGAGCTGGCTGCTCGTGACGGTGGCGTTGACCAGCCACGAGGAGGTGTTGACGACGGTGATCCCCGTGGTCGACGACGACGAGTTCGACGAGCCGGAGCCCGAGGCGGAACCTGAGCCGCGCGAAACGCCCGACCCGGAGCCTCCTCCGACCGTGTCGCCCACGGCATACGAGACGCTGGCGATGACCCCGCTGATGGGCGCCGTGAGGGTGGCGCCGGCCAGGGACGACTCAGCCGAGGCGAGTTGCTGCTGGGCGGAGGCGAGCTGAGCCTGCGCCGAGGCCGCGCCGCTGCTGCCGGCGGTGCTCGATTGGACCTGGCTCGCAGCCGCCGTCACTGACGCCTGCGCGAGGGTCACGGCCGACTTGAGGTCGGTCGGGTCGACGGTCGCCAGGGTCTGACCCTTGGTCACGGTGTCCCCGATGGCGACGTCGACCGCCGTCACCGTGCCCGACGCGGAGAAGCTCTGGGTGGACTGCTGGGCGGGCTCGATGGTCCCGGTGGCGGCGATCGTCTGCTTGACCGTCCCGAGGGTTGCCGCCACCAGCGTCGTCCGGGTCGTCGCGATGGCCGTCGTGGCGGCATTGGCCCGGTGCTCCCACCAGATACCGCCGGCCACCCCGGCGGCGACGAGCACGATGGCCAGCCCGACGCGGACCAGATACGTGCGCCAGGCCCGCTCAGGTCGTTCGGTCGAAGGGGCGCTCGCCTCGGTCTGTGCGGGGTGCGCGGTGGTCGTCACGGGGGTCGACGCTAGGGCGGGCGACTGGGCATTGGCTGATCTGAGCCTAGGTGCCCGCTATGAAGAGGGTTATCACGCGGTGCCGGGCTCGCACGCATCGATCGGCCGGCCGGGACGGGCGGCGAGCGAGTCGATCGTCAACAGCACCAACGCGATCCAGACGATGCCGAATCCGATCCACAGGCCAGTCGAGACCCCTTCGTGGAGAAGGAAGACGCCACAGAGCAGTTGCAGCACCGGCGTCACGAACTGGATGAGGCCGATGGTGACGAGCGGGATCCGTCGAGCGGCAGCGGCGAAGAGCAACAGCGGGATCGCCGTCACCGGGCCGGCGAGCACCAGCAGGATGGAGTGCCCGGCGCCGTGGCCGACGAAGGTCGTGTCGTGTCGCGAGGCCAGCACCCCGAGAATGACGAGGGCGACCGGCGCCAGCACCACCGTCTCGGCGGTGAGGGACTGCATCGCCTCGAGCGAGGCACCGACCTTCTTCTTGACCAGGCCGTAGGTGCCGAAGGAAAAGGCGAGACTGAGCGAGATCCACGGGAACGAACCCCCGGCGAGCGCGAGGTAGACCCCGGCGAGGACCCCCACGGCGACCGCAGCCCACTGCAGCCGGCGCAGGCGCTCTCCGAGGACCGCGACACCGAGGCCCACAGTGACGATCGGGTTGAGGAAGTAGCCGAGGGCCGCCTCGAAGGTGTGACCGCTCAGCACGGCGAAGACATAGATGACCCAGTTCGTCGCGATGAGAAAGGCTGCCGCCGTGATGCCAAGGGTCAGTCGGCGCTGCCGCAGGAAGGGGCGAACCCAGGCCAGGTCGCGGCGGACCAGCAGGACGCTGCCACAGAACACCAGCGTCCACAGGATCCGGTGGGCCAGGATCTCGAAGGCGCCGGACGGCTTGAGGGCATGGAAGTAGAGGGGAAAGGCGCCCCAGATCGCGTAGGCGAGGAAGCCGTATGCCGTGCCATCACGAGTCTCCCCGCGCTCGATGGTCGTGACGTCGTCGGGCGAGGTCACCCCACGGACCACGTGTCGCGCCCGCGGAGGAGCGCGTCGAGATCCGCGTCGGTGGCGGGTCCGCCGCCCAGGTTGCTGGCGACCTCGACCTGGGCGCGGACCCGATCGTCATAGGTGGGGCGCTGCACCGAGCGGAAGATCCCCATCGGGACGTGGGTCATGTCGGCGTCCGTCAGGCGGCTGATGGCGAACGCCTGACTCGGGTCGTCGGCGGACGGGTCGTGGATGACGACGCGTTGGCCCGCCGCCTCGGCTTCCGGAACGAACGTCAGGTCCCCGTCGTCACCGCGAACGAGGCTGCGGCGGTCGTCGGCCGGGCCGACCTGGATCGGTTGACCGGCCTCGAGGTGGACGAGCCGTGCCTCCTGCTGCGAGCGGTCCTTGATCAGGTCGAAGGCGCCGTCGTTGAAGATCGGGCAGTTCTGGTAGATCTCGACGAGGGCTGTGCCGCGGTGCGACGCGGCGGCCTTGAGCACCTCGATGAGGTGCTTGCGGTCGTTGTCCATGGTCCGGGCCACGAACGTGGCTTCGGCGCCGAGGGCGAGCGAGACCGGGTTGAACGGCCGGTCGACCGAGCCCATCGGCGTGGACTTGGTGACCTTGCCCTCCTCCGAGGTGGGCGAGTACTGGCCCTTGGTGAGGCCGTAGATCTTGTTGTTGAACAACAGGATCGTCAGGTTGACGTTGCGCCGCAG
>JBDTBX010000262.1:0-3338 GCA_039923915.1 Nostocoides sp.
GCCGAATCTGTCGTAACACGTACAGTGGCCCTGACCTGCGAAACTGCTGGTCAGGGCCACCATGCACGAGCCGCCTATCGGAATCGAACCGATGACCTATTCATTACGAGTGAATCGCTCTGGCCGACTGAGCTAAGGCGGCGTAACGCCCGAAGGCGCGGTGCACGAGTATACGGACGCTCCTGCCGATCACCGAATCAGCTGGTGGCCGCCTGCCGATTCTCCCGGCGGTTGCCCGCGCGGGCCCCGGAAGCGGCCGGGTCGCCGATGGGGGCAGTCGCTCAGGTGGCCAGGGAGGGTCAGCACTTGAGGTCGGCTGGTGGCGGGGTGCCCTTGACGTAGTAGGCATCGATCGCGTCGTCGACGCACGCGTTGGAGCGTGTGTATGCCGTGTGCCCGTCACCGTCGAAGGTGATCAGCGTCGAGTTGGCGAGTTCCTTGTTGAGCATGACCGACCACTCGTACGGTGTGGCGGGGTCGCGGGTCGTGCCGACGACGACGATCAACCCGGAGCCGACGGCCGAGATCTTCGACGGGGCGGCTGCCGGCTTGTCCGGCCAGAAGGCGCACGGCATCGAGCTCCACATCAGGAACGTGCCCCACGTCGGTGCGATCTTATCGGCCTCGGTCGCCTGCCGCTCGTGGTCGGCCAGGCTGGCCGTGTCGGGGCGGTCGAGGCAGTTGACCGCGTAGATGACCTGCATGATGTTGTCGCTGTAGCCGCCACCCTTGTCGCGGTCCGCGTAGCTGTCGGCCATCGACATCAGCACTGAGCCGTCCTTGTTCTCGACCACCGCACGCAACGCGTCGTCGAGCTTGGGCCACAGGCTCTCGTCGTACATCGCGTAGGCGACACCGGTCGAGGCCCAGCCCTCGGTGAGCTTCGGCACGGAGGAGTCGCCGGTGTCGGTGAGCGGCGACTGGTCGATCGTGTGGAACAGGTCGCGCAGACCCTGCATCACCTCATCGACCGACGACCCCAGCACGCACTTGCCGGTGGCCACGCAGGACGCGGCCCAGGCTCGGGTGGCCCGCTCGAATCCCTCGGCCTGACCGAGGTTGAGCTCCTCGTTGGTCAGTTCCGGGGGCACCACACCGTCAAGGACGAAGCGCCCCACGTTCTTGGGGAAGAGACCGGCATACGTCGAGCCGAGGAAGGTCCCGTAGGACTTGCCGAGATAGTTGAGCCTGGTCTCCCCGAGGGCGGCGCGCAGGACGTCCATGTCCTTGGCCGCGTCGACGGTCGAGACGTGCCCGAGGAGCGGCCCGGCGTTCGCGGCGCAGGCGTCGGCGAAGGACTTGGAGTTGTCGGCGAAGGCCTGCTCCTCCGCCGGGTTGTCGGGCGTGGGGTCGAAGGCGAGGAAGGAGTCGAGCTGGGCGGGTTGGACGCAGGTGATCGGCGCGGATCGACCGACCCCGCGAGGGTCGAACCCGACGATGTCGTAGGCGTCGCGCACCGGCGGCCCGACGATGAAGTCGGCCGCGAGCGCGTAGTCGACCCCCGACCCGCCCGGCCCACCGGGGTTGACGACGAGCGCCCCCTTGGAGTCGCCCTTGGCCCGAACCTTGACGACGGCGAGCTGGATCGTGTCCCCCCCGGGCTTGGCGTAGTCGATCGGGACGGTCAGCTTGGTGCACTCGTTGTTGCCACAGCTCTTCCAGACGAGCTTCTGGCTGTAGAACCTCTCGGTGCCGGCCATGATCGAGGGGGGCGCCTGCGGCGCGACCGACAGGGTGGACGTCTTCGTCGAACTCTGCCCCGGGGAGGTGCAGGCACTGGCGGTCAGCGCGAGGACACCCAGGGCGGCGGCGAGGGCGGTGCGAGACAGGATCACACGCACGAGGCCGATATGGAGTGGTGGTTTGTCAAGGGGGCGCGCCGATTTGACCTCCATGTAGGGAGGCTACAGGGGTGACACGTGGGGGTCGACGCCCCGGTCAGCGTGTCGTGGTCGACGCGTGGTCAAGGCTGATATGCGCGGGTTTGGTTACCGCATGGCCGTGTGTTCGGTGGGAACGGAAGCCGCTGCTCTAAGATCGGGCGTCGCCACGTCCCGGCACGAATACCATTGTGGGACGGGGCTGCTCATAGCCTCAGGGCGGGTCGTTCCTCACGCTGCGGGCCCGGGTTGCTGACCCCCACGGTCAGCTCGAGGGGCTTGCTCAGTCCGGGAGCATGGCCAAGGACCAGCACCAGCCAGCCAGTTCGCGGGCGACCGCGACGTTGGCGATCACCGGGCGCTTCTTGTGCTCGGCGTAGGTGACCCAGCGTTGATGCAGGCGATGGTTACCGGCCTGGGCCCGGGCGACCGCCGCCGGTGGGGCCAGCTCCCAGCGCCGGCGCAGGATCGCGGTCGGCCGGTACGGCTTGCGGTGATGCCAGGCCGCCTCGACCAGCACCCGGCGGGCGTGACTGTTCCCGGTCTTGGTGATCCCGCCCTGGGACCGGGAAGCCCCTGAGGAGTGTTCAGAGGGCACCAGCCCCAGGTAGGCGCCGATCCCGGCCCCGGTGAACCGGTCCCAGTCTCCGATCTCCACCGCCAAGCAGAACGCGGACAGGGTGGCGATCCCGCGCAGGCACGAGAGCCGGCGCACCACTGGGGTGAACTGGGAGTCGGTGGCCATCGCCGTGATCGCGGCATCCAGGCGATCCCGGCGCCCGGTGGTCAGCACGACGGTCTCATAGGCGTCCTCGAACGCGGCCCGGGTCCCGGCCAGCGGGAACGACTGCTTGAGCAGCCAGGTGTCGTGAGCGGCGGTCCAGGCCTTCCCACCGCAGTACACGATCCCGTGGCGCAGCAACAGTTTCGAGAGCCGGTGCCGGCTGCGCATCAGGTCCGCCCGGGCGGCCTCCCGGCACCGGACCAGGTCCCGCGCGGACTCCTCGACCTCGCTGGGGACCCGCACCGAGGTAACTTCATCCAGGCGCAACAGCCGGGCCAGCAGCATCGCATCCCTCGCGTCGGTCTTGACCCGATCCCCAGCTGGCCGGACGATCTTGGACGCCGCCGCGACCTCACAACGGATCCCCGCCGCCGACAAGGCCCGGGCCAGCCCGAACCCCGTCGGACCCGACTCGTACACCACGGCACACGGCCCCGGCAGCGAGGCGATCCACCCGATCACCTGCTCCGGGACCGGCACCAGCCGCGCCTTGAACACCTCACCGGTGACGCCGTCGATCGCTGCCGCCGCCACCGACCGGGCATGGACGTCCAGACCAACACTCGTACGCTCAACAAACACCGGGGCCTCCCACAATTGTCGGATAGGCCGAGCAGGCGGCCCCTGCTCGGTAACCCACGAGTGTTTGTGAGTGAGGCCCCGGCCCGCAACCA
>JBDTBX010000263.1:0-2672 GCA_039923915.1 Nostocoides sp.
ACGGTCATCTCACCCTCGAACACCCGGATGAACGTCACCAAAGCACTGCGTGCCCTGCGCACCAAACGCCAGACCCTTCCCCCCAAGAAGCACGGCAACCCACCGTTGTGACCGTTCACAACTGCACAATTGCTACGTTCTGAACATGGCCGACCCTACTGAGCCCACCGCGACCGAGCCCGTGCGCCTGACCGTGGTTCGCGGCGACGCCAACCTCCAGGAGCTGGCCGCGGTCCTCGCCGTGCTGTCCGCCGCCGCCGGGGCAGGCGACGGGGAGGGAGACCGGGCTGCCCGGCATACCGAATGGGCGTCCCCGGCCCGACGACTGGGTATGCCGGTGAGCCCCGGGCCCGACGGCTGGCGCGGGTCGGCGCGTCCCCGCTGAAAGCGTGGGCGGAAAGGGGTTGATCGCGTGCCGGTCCCGTCCTACCGTCAGGGGTACACCGAAAGGAGGTGGTCCAGGACGTGATTTCTGCTTGGACGAGTGAGGTGGCCGGGCGCTAGTCGCGCCGCTGCGTGTGACGCGCGCAAACCAACCGGTCCACCGCAGCCCGCGGACCGCGCAGGTCGTCCCCTGTGCACCGACTCCAGCGAGTCAGGTCCGCGGGCTGTTCCTTGTTCGCAACTCCCCAATTGCTACCTTCTGAAGATGCTCGGGCCCGGCTACTGAGCCAACGCGAGCGAAGGCAGGAAGTACCGGCGGTAGCGGTCACTCAGCCTCGTGGGAACGTGGGCGCCCAGCCGGACCCGCGCTGCCACGATCTCGGCGAGCGTTGTGTCGGGATCGTCGTACAGTCCCTCGGCGCGCACGATGATGAACGTCCACCCCTCGACGCGCAACTGGGCACGGCGCTGTTCGTCGCGCAATGCATGCTCGGGACGGTCGTGCCAGCGGCCGTCGTACTCGATGGCCAACTTGATCTCCGGGGAGGCCAGATCGAGCTTGAACCGAAGAGTCCCGTCCGGCCAGCGGATCTCGTGGTTGACGACAGGTTCGGGCAGGCCGCCGAGGACGACGAGCATTCGCAGCCGGGACTCGGGGTTGGAGTCCACCCGCTTGCGAACGTATTCCGCCGCCTCACGGGCTGCTCGTCCGCCATGTCCCTCCCAGGCTCGGGTGTAGCGGCGAAGGCGACCCGGGCTGGTCGCCTGACGGCGGACGAGCGTGTCGCCGAGAGCGACCAGCTCGACCAGGTCGAGACTCACCGCCAGATGGACGAACGTCTGCTCGGCCGAGGTGACACACAACCCGTGCCGCCAGCGACGCTCCAGCGAGTAGGTGAAGCGGTGCACCCGGACGCCGTCAGCGCGGACGTAGGCATCGCGGGACAGCGCGGCGTGGATCGTGGACACGGCGGCGAAGCTGGGAGCCCAAAGTCGGGCGGCGGTCCAGTGGCTGAACGCTCCGTCCGCGGGCAGGAGGAGCCGGGCAGCCCGGGCTCGGACGACGACGGTGTCCGGCACGTGCGCGGCGATGTAGACGCCGCGGTGGATCCGCCGGTAGTCCGGGCCGCCGAGGTCGCGCGCGGTCAGTCCGTTGGCAAGGGCAGCGGTGCGGGTGAAGGGTCGCCCGGGAAGGACCAGGTTCGGGTCGAACGGCATACCGAAGATCTTGGCCCGATCCGAAGAGCGACCAAAAACTTATCCACAGGCCCGGATCGACGGCCGTTCACTTCTGCACAATTGCTGCGGTGTGGACGGTAGCAATTGTGGAGAAGTGAACGGAGGTCAGGCGGGGCCGCGGAGCTCGGCGCGGAAGCTGTCGGTGCCGGCTCCCGCGGCCAGGACGCGGGCGGCGGCCGCGCGATCGCCCATGAAGGCGCGGAACGAGGTCGGCACGTCGATGTCGTGGTCCGGGCGGGAGATGACCCGGATGCCGTCGCTTCGGCGGATCGTCCCGGGCGTCACGACCGACAGGTAGACACCCGATCGTGCCCGTGCGGCGAACCGCTTGAGCCAGTGCGGTTCGCCCATCCGGGCCGCGAACGTCCGGCACGGGATCCGCGGGCCGGACACGTCGAGGACGACCTGCTCGCCGATCGCCCACCGCTCCCCGAGCAGGGCGGCGTCGACGTCGATCCCCTCGGTCGTCAGGTTCTCACCGAACATCCCGTCGGGCAGCTCCCGTCCCAGCTCGCCACCCCACCAGTCGAGCTCCTCGCGGGCCACGGCATACACCGCCTGTTCGCTGCCGCCGTGGTGCTCGACATCGCCGATGAAGTCGCCGACGACCCCGGTGCCGAGGCCGCCGTGCTTGGGCCCCGGGTCACGGACCACCAGCAGGTCAACCGGCTGCTTGACGATGCCGGTCGGGATCCCCTTGCCGCCGCGGATGGGAGCAGCGGCACCGACGTTGACCGACCTGACGACGAACATGCGGGTCACCCTACGGCGCACGCAGTGGCCAGCTCCACGGATATCTTTGACTGGTGACCGACACGAACACACCCACGAACACGCCCGCTGCCCCCTCCCGCCCGAGCACCCCGATCGACGCGGTCGCCGACCGCTACGTCGACGCGGTCATCGCGCACAGCCCGATGTCGGCCACCTACCTCGGTATGCCGGGCACGCACGACGGACTGGACGACTTCTCCCTGGCGGGTTGGGCCGAGAGCTCCCGGATCCGACGCGAGGCGCTGGCCTCACTCGAGGGGCTCGAGCCCGCCGAC
>JBDTBX010000264.1:0-5068 GCA_039923915.1 Nostocoides sp.
CGAGCGGGTCAACTGGGACCGCGAGAAGGTCCACACCGTCTTCGACGGGCTGGAGTTCCGGGTCCTTCGTGACCGGCTCTTCGAATACCTCTCGCCGGAGCAGATGAGCACGTCCATGCCGGCCTCCTCACCCCGCGTCGTGAGGGTGGCGATGACGTCGTCGGCCTCCATCCCGTCGACCTCGACGTGCCGGACGTTCAGCGCGTCGAGCACCTCCTTCAGGAGCGGGATCTGCCCGGAGAACTCGGTCGGGGTGGCTGAGCGCCCGGCCTTGTACTCGGCATACACCTCGCTGCGGAAGGTCCGCCGGGACACGTCGAAGGCGACGGCGAGGTGCGTGGGGTGCTCGTCGCGCAGGACGTTGATGAGCATCGCGGTGAAGCCGTAGACCCCGTTGGTGTGCTGGCCGGTGCTCGTCGAGAAGTTCTCGGCCGGCAGGGCGAAGAACGCCCGGTAGGCAAGGGAGTGCCCGTCCAGCAACAGAAGTCTGCTCACCCATGGCAGCCTAGGCGAGACCACCGACGCGACCGAAGGGACCACGATGACGACGCTCACGACCGAACAGCTGGCGGCGATGAACCAAGGCACGCTCGGCGAGCGGATGGGGATCGAGTTCCTCGAAGCCTCCGCCGATCGGGTCGTGGCCCGGATGCCGGTCGCCGGCAACACCCAGCCCTACGGCCTGCTCCACGGCGGCGCCTCGGTCGTGCTCGCCGAGACGATCGGCTCGATCGGGTCGGCGATCCACGCCGGCCCGGACCGGATCACCGTCGGCGTGGACATCAACGCCACCCACCACCGCGCCGGCAGGAGCGGCTGGGTCACCGGGGTCGGGACCCCGATCAGCCTGGGCAACACCCTCGCCTCGTGGCAGATCGTCGTGAGCGACGAGGACGGCCAACGGATCTGCACCTCGCGGATCACCTGCCTCATCCGCGACAAGCCCCCGGGCGCCTGACCGGCGCAGGACGCCGTGGCCGACGGGCGCGGACGGTGTCAGGCCGAGGCGCTGCGCGCGCTGCGCTGGGCGCGCTGTGTCCGCCGCCGGCGCAGGACGCTGTCGAAGCTCGAGACATCGGCGCCACCGAAGACCTTGCGGCGCAGGGCGGCGGTCGTCGTCACCCTACGGGTCACGGCCGAGCCGAAGCCGAGCCGGGCGAAGTAGCGGTTCGCGTCGCGGTCCTGGGCCGGCACGTTGCTGATGATCCGCTCGCTGCCGGTGCGCTCGGCCTGGGCCAGGACGGCGGTGAGCAGCTGCCGGGCCACCCCCTGGCGCCGCGCCTCCTTGGCGACGAACAGCTGGTCGATGGCGACGTCGGTCGTGTCGGACAGGCCGAAGATGCGGTCGATGAGGACGACATAGCCGAGCGGCTTCTGGTCGCGGGTGGCCACGAAGGCGTGCACCTCCGGTCGGGCCAGGGCCGAGGCGACCCGCCCGTCCGCGGCATACCGGCTCGCCGCATCCTGGCTGGCGCCCTGCTCGACCCGACCCGCCAACCACAGCCCCACGAGGACGTCCGGCCGGTCTGGGGAGACGGGATGGACGACGATGGGGGCACGGGACACGGCGGAATCCTCCACTACGCGCAGGCTGGAGCGAACACCTCGGCTCGCGGTGCGGCGCAGGGGGTCGCCGCACACTCGACAATAGAGGTCAGCGCCCGACCGGTGGAAGGGGGTCCGGCCGAGCAGTTCCACCGTCATAGGGTGGCGAGCGTGTCAGCGGGAGTCAGAGGCCTTGGAACGGCCCTCAACGTCGCGACGGTCCTCGTCGGCTCGCTCGCTGGGATGGCCGTCGGTCACCGGTTCCCGGAGCGGGTGCGGCACGTCGTCACCGACGTCCTCGGCCTCACGACGATCCTCATCGCCGCCCTGTCCGCCGTGAGCGTCACCGACCCGACGTTCACCCACGCCGTCGGCAGTGGCGTCCCGGTCCTCGTCGTCCTCGGTTCGCTCCTCATCGGCTCGATCCTCGGCTCGCTGCTGCGCATCGAGGCCCGGCTCGAGGGTCTTGCCGGCCGGCTCCAGACGCGCCTGGCCGGGCGTCGCGGCGACGGGACCGAGTCGGTGTCCGAGGCGCGCGAACGGTTCATCGAGGGCTGGCTGTCCGCCTCCCTGCTGTTCTGCGTCGGGCCGCTCACCATCCTCGGCTCGCTGTCCGACGGCATGGGCCGCGGCATCGAGCAGCTGACCCTGAAGTCGGTGCTCGACGGCTTCGCCGCCATGGCCTTCGCCTCGACCTTCGGGGTGGGCGTCGTGCTCTCGGCGGCGTCCGTGCTGGTCGTCCAGGGCAGCCTGACCGCCGTCGGCGTCGTCCTCGGCTCGGTCCTGCCCGCCGCCCACGTCGCGGCCCTGACGGCCACTGGCGGTCTCATGCTCGGCGGGATCGGGTTGCGGCTGCTACGCATCAAGGACGTGCCGGTGGGGGACATGCTGCCCGCGCTGGTCATCGCTCCCCTGCTGACCCAGCTCGTCATCGCCCTGCGCTGACGGACTCTGCTCTCCCACGAAGGTGCGCGACCGGCATACGCCATCCCGTGCCGAAAGGTCAGGCCTTGCCCATCTGCTCCACCACCGCGTCGGCCACCTCGCGCATGCCCATCCGCCGATCCATGGCTGTCTTCTGGATCCAGCGGAACGCATCGGACTCGGAGATCTTCAGATTCTTCATGAGGACGCCCTTGGCCCGCTCGACGGCCTTGCGCGTCTCCAGCCGCTCGCCGAGGTCGGCAACCTCGGTCTCCAGGGCGCTCAGCTCCGACCAGCGCGACAGCGCGATCTCGATGGCGGGCAGCAGCTGGGAGGACGTGAACGGTTTGACGAGGTAGGTCATGACGCCCGCGTCGCGTGCCCGCTCGACGAGCTCGGTCTGGCTGAATGCCGTGAGCATGATGACCGGGCAGATCCGCTTCTCCCCGATCTGCTCAGCGGCGCCGAGGCCGTCCAGGACCGGCATCTTGACGTCCATGATGACCAGGTCGGGTGTCAGCTCGGTGGCCAGCTCGACGGCCTGCCGGCCGTCGCTCGCCTGGCCGACGACGTCGTAGCCGGCGTCGGTGAGCATCTCGGCGAGGTCGAGCCGGATGAGCGCCTCGTCCTCGGCGACGAGCACCCGCCGCCTCGTGCCCGCCTGGTGCTGGACCTCAGTCATCCCCAGCGCCTCTCATGTCGTCGGTGATCTGGGTTGGTGCCGAGGGCGGGACTCGAACCCGCACGCCCTTGCGAGCAGAGCATTTTGAGTGCTCCGTGTCTGCCATTCCACCACCCCGGCAGGGTGCGGCGGACAGCATACCTGCGCCATCCCTCAGGCCGTGTTGAAGTCCTCGTAGGCGGGCGCCACCCGGTTCTTTGCGTCGCCGATCCGGTGCACGCGCAAGGCGTTGGTCGACCCGGGTATGCCGGGAGGGGACCCGGCCGCGATGACGACGAGGTCGCCCTCCTGGGCCCGTCCGTCGGACAGCAGGATCTCGTCGACGAGCATCGCCATCTGGTCCGTGTGCCTCTGCATGGGGACCAGGTAGGTCTCGATACCCCACGTGAGGGCGAGTTGGGAGCGGGTCTCCTGGAGCGGGCTGAACGCCAGCATGGGCAGCCGTGACCGGAGCCGGGAGAGCCGACGCGCCGAGTCGCCGGACTGGGTGAACGTCACGAGGTAGCGGGCGCCGAGCACGGCGCCGATGTCGGCGGTCGCCTTCACGACGGCTCCGCCCATCGTGTGCGGATCGTGCTGCAACTTGGGGATCCGGCTCAGGCCGTGCTCCTCGGTGTTCTCGATGATCCGGGCCATCGTCCGGACCGCCTCGATCGGGTAGGCGCCCACGCTCGTCTCGCCCGACAGCATGAGCGCGTCGGCGCCGTCGAGGACGGCGTTGGCGGCGTCGGAGGCCTCAGCCCGGGTGGGCCGCGAGTTGTCGATCATCGACTCCAGCACCTGGGTGGCGACGATGACCGGTTTGGCCTGGTCGCGCGCCATCTCGATGGCCACCTTCTGGACCATCGGCACCTCCTCCAGCGGCATTTCGACGCCGAGGTCCCCGCGGGCCACCATGATCCCGTCGAAGGCTTGGATGATCTCGCGGAGGTTCTCCACGGCCTGCGGCTTCTCGATCTTGGCGATGACCGGCAGCCGGACGCCCACCTCGTCCATGATCGCGTGAACCTCGCGGATGTCCTCGGCGTTGCGGACGAAGGACAGCGCGATCAGGTCGGCGCGCAGCCCCAGCGCAAACCGAAGGTCGTCCTTGTCCTTGTCCGACAAGGCCGGGACGCTCACGGCGACACCCGGCAGGTTGATTCCCTTGTTGTTGCTGAGGGTGCCGCCCTCGACGACCCGGCAGACGACATCGGTGGCGGTCACCGAGGTGGCGACCAGCCCGATCTTGCCGTCGTCGATGAGCAGTCGGTCGCCGGGTGAGACGTCCCCCGGCAGACCGGCGTACGTCGTGCCGACCTCGGTCTGGCAGCCGTCGACGTCGCGGTTGGTGATGGTGAACTCATCGCCTGCCGCCAGCTGGATCGGGCCGTCGCTGAACCGGCCGGTCCGGATCTTGGGGCCCTGGAGGTCGACGAGGACCCCGACGGCGTGGCCGAGGGCATCGGTCGCCGCCCGCACCGCCTGATAGGTCTTCTGGTGGTCCTCGTAGGACCCGTGGGACAGGTTGAGCCGGGCCACGTCCATGCCCGCCTCGACCAACTGGAGGATCTTCTCCGGCGTCGATGTGGCCGGGCCGAGAGTGCAGACGATCTTCGCGCGACGCATGGGTCAAACCCTAGCGACGGCACCCTGGCCAGGTGATGGCGGTCACACTGCGGACAGCGCGCTGCGGACCTACACGGTGACGGGGCGATCGGTGGGGTTGATCGGCCGCGGTAGGGCCGAGGCCGTCCCGCTGAGGTAGGCGTCGACCCCGTTGGCGGCCGAGCGACCCTCGGCGATCGCCCAGACGATGAGGGACTGGCCCCGGCCGGCGTCCCCGGCCACGAAGACGCCCGGAACCGAGGTCATGTATGCCGCGTCGCGGGCCACGTTGGACCGTCCGTCGAGGTCGACGCCGAGCTGTTCGACGAC
>JBDTBX010000265.1:0-4418 GCA_039923915.1 Nostocoides sp.
GCATAAGCCCGCCCGTGCGGGGAAGGGAAGGGGAGGGGAGGGAAGGGAAGGGAGGGCAGGGGAAAAGTGGTTGCGAGTGAGTGCTCACTCACTTATGCTTTCGGATCGTGAGTCCCCGTGCTGCTGCCATGTCCGTCGACGACCGACGTGCCTCGGTCATCTCGGCGGCCCTGCCGATCCTGCGGGCGTCGGGCGCCTCCGCCACGACCAAGGAGATCGCGTGCGCGGCCGGGATCGCCGAGGGCACCCTGTTCCGGGTCTTCCCGACCAAGGAGGCGCTCGTCCACGCCTGTGTCGCCAGCGCCTTCGACTCGACGAACGCCCTCCACCGGTTGCGCCAGGTCGACCGGGACCAGCCGCTGGAGGCACGGCTCACAGCGGCGGTCGAGGTCATGAAGTCCCACCTGGAGGGTTTCATCGGGCTGATGAGCGTCCTGCACACGACGGGGGCCGAGCTGCCGCGGCCGCCCGCCGTACGCGGACCCCGGCGGAGCAGCCCCGAGATCGACGCCGAGTTCGAGGCCATCATCGGGTCCGACGCCGACCGGCTGCGCTACCCCGTCCAGCGGGTCGTCACCTTCCTCTCCATGCTCACCCTGGCCAGTGCCCACCCGATGCTCCCCCACGACGGAGCGACGTCGGCCGATGTCGTCGACCTCCTTCTCCACGGCGCACTCTCCTCCGAAAGCGAGATCGTCTGATGCTCCTGCGCCTGATCCGAAACCACCTGAACCCGTATGCCGGTGCCGTCACCGCGATCGTCGTCCTCCAGCTGGTCGCGACCATCACAAGCCTGTACCTGCCCTCGCTCAACGGGCAGATCATCGACAACGGGGTCGTCACCGGCAACACCGACTACATCCTCCAGCGCGGCGGCATCATGCTCGCCGTCTCGGTCGTCAATATCCTGGCCACCGTCGTCGTGGCCCGGAACGCGGCCGCCACCTCCTCCGGTGTCGGTCGCGACCTGCGGGCAGGCGTCTTCGCCCGGGTCGGAGGGTTCTCCACGCAGGAGCTGTCCCAGTTCGGCGCCCCGACCCTCATCTCGCGCAACACCAACGACGTCCAGCAGGTCCAGCAGGTCCTCAACATGGGCCTGATGTTCATGGTGTCGATCCCCATCATGATGGTTGGCGGCATCTTCATGGCGCTGCGCGAGGACGTCGGCCTGTCCTGGCTGGTCGCCGTCGCCGTGCCCCTGCTCGGCGTGATCGTCGGCTCGATCGTGACCCGGATGCTGCCCTGGTTCAGGAAGATGCAGGAGAGCATCGACACCGTCAACCGGGTCCTGCGTGAGCAGATCACAGGCATCCGGGTCGTGCGCGCCTTCGTCCGCGAGGACTTCGAGGAGCAGCGCTTCGACATTGCGAACGCGACCTACACGGGAACCGCGCTGGCCGTCGGCAAGCTGTTCTCGCGGATCTTCCCGCTCGTCATGCTCGTCTTCAACGCGGCATCGGTCGCGGTGCTCTGGTTCGGCGCCCGCCGAGTGGACGCGGGCGAGATGCAGGTCGGTGCGCTCACCGCGTTCATGACGTACCTGAGCCAGATCCTCATGTCGGTCATGTTCGGCGTGATGATGTCGATGATGATCCCGCGTGCTGCCGTCTCGGCCGGACGGATCACCGAGGTGCTCGAGACCGAATCGAGCGTCGTGGACACGCTGACCCCACGGACGCTTCCCAACCAGATGCTGACCGTCGAGCTGGACGATGTCGACTTCAACTACCCTGGTGCGGAGCAGCCTGTCCTGCAAGGGATCTCGTTCACGGCCAGACCGGGGCAAACGACGGCTGTTGTCGGTTCGACGGGGGCCGGCAAGACGACCCTGGTCAACCTCGTGCCCCGGCTCTACGACGTGACCGGCGGCCGCGTCCTCCTCGGTGGGACCGACATCCGCGACCTCGCCCTGGAGGACCTCTGGGGTCGAATCGGCCTGGTGCCGCAGAAGCCCTTCCTCTTCTCCGGGTCGGTGGCCAGCAACCTGCGCTACGGCGACGCCGAAGCGACCGACGACCAGCTGTGGGAGGCGCTGCGGGTGGCCCAGGCCGAGGACTTCGTGCGCGAGATGCCGGGCGGCCTGGAGGCCACGATCAGCCAAGGGGGCTCGAACGTCTCTGGCGGGCAGCGACAACGCCTCGCCATCGCCCGAGCCCTCGTCCGCCGCCCGGATGTCTACCTGTTCGATGACGCGTTCTCGGCTCTCGACGTCGCCACCGACGCGCGCCTCCGCCGTGCGCTCCGGCCGTGGACCCGCAGCGCCGTGGTCATCGTCGTCGCCCAGCGCGTCTCGACGATCATCGACGCCGACCAGATCATCGTGCTCGACGACGGGCGCGTCGTCGGGACGGGCCGGCATACCGAGCTGATCGACTCCTGCCCCACGTATGCCGAGATCGTCGCCTCCCAGGCCATGAGCGAGGAGGAAGCAGCATGAGCGACCGCATCCTGTCCGAGGAGGAGAAGGCCGCCCACCAGCGCCGGGGTGCCGTGGGGGCGGCCCCCCGCGGTGGTCCGCCGATGATGCGGATGGGCACGCCGACGGAGAAGGCGCAGCAGTTCGCGCCCTCGGCCAAACGGTTGCTCGGCCTGCTCCGGGGCGACCGCGCCCTCGTCGTGGGGGCGCTGGCGTTCGCGGTCGTGGCGGTCTGCTTCAACGCCGTCGGCCCCAAGATCCTCGGGGGAGCCACCGACTACATCTTCTCCGGCTTCATCGGCAAGCGGCTGCCTGCGGGGGTGACCCAGGAACAGGCAGCGGCCGCCGCACGGGCGGGAGGCGACTCCAAGCAGGCCGACATGCTCGCCAGCATGAAGCACCTCGTCCCTGGGCAGGGTGTGAACTTCACCGCGGTGAGCCACATCCTCATGCTCGTCCTTGGCCTGTATGCCGTCGCGAGCCTGCTCTCGTGGGCGCAGTCTCGGATCATCGTCCAGGTCGTCAACAACGCGGTCTACGGGCTACGACGTGACGTCGAGGGCAAACTGTCCCGGCTGCCGCTGCAGTACTTTGACACCCAGCCGCGCGGCGAGCTGCTGTCGCGCGTCACCAACGACATCGACAACATCTCCCAGAGCCTGCAGCAGACGCTGAGCCAGCTGGTCAGCTCGCTGCTCACCGTCGTGGCCATGCTTGCGATGATGTTCTACGTGTCGCCGCTGCTCGCGATCATCGCGGTGGTGACCATCCCGGTCTCTATCGGGATCACGACCGTCATCGGCAAGCGCTCGCAGGTGCAGTTCGTCCAGCAGTGGAAGTCCACCGGCGAGCTCAACTCGATCGTCGAGGAGACCTTCACCGGACATGGGCTGGTCAAGGTGTTCGGTCGCCAGGAAGAGGTTGGCCGGACGTTCTCGGCCAAGAACGACCAGCTGCGCGACGCCAGCTTCGGGGCCCAGTTCATCTCCGGACTGATCATGCCGATGATGATGTTCGTCGGGAACATCAACTACGTCCTCGTGGCCGTCATCGGCGGCTTCCGGGTGGCGTCGGGATCGATGAGCATCGGCGACGTCCAGGCGTTCATCCAGTACTCTCGCCAGTTCACCCAGCCGCTGACCCAGGCCGCCTCGATGGCCAACCTGATGCAGAGCGGGGTGGCGTCGGCCGAGCGGGTCTTCGACGTCCTCGACGCCCCCGAGCAGGTGCCCGACCCGGGCCACGCGATCGTCGTGGACGACCCGCACGGACGGGTTGCCTTCGAGGACGTGTCGTTCTCCTACACGCCCGACCGGCCGCTCATCGAGAACCTCAACCTGTGCGTCGAGCCCGGCCAGACGGTCGCGATCGTGGGCCCGACGGGTGCGGGCAAGACGACGCTCGTCAACCTGATCATGCGGTTCTACGAGCTGAGCTCAGGTCGGATCACGCTCGACGGGGTGGACATCACCACGATGACTCGTGACAACCTGCGGGGCGAGATCGGGATGGTCCTGCAGGACACCTGGCTGTTCGAGGGCTCCATCCACGACAACATCGCCTACGGCCGGCCGGGTTCGACCGATGCCGAGGTGCGGGCGGCTGCCGAGGCTACCTACGTGGACCGGTTCGTCCACTCGCTGCCGGACGGCTATGAAACGAAGCTGGACTCCGAGGCGAGCAACATCAGCGCCGGGGAGAAGCAGCTGCTCACCATCGCCCGCGCGTTCATCTCCGACCCGGCGCTGCTCATCCTCGACGAGGCGACCAGCTCGGTCGACACCCGCACCGAGCTGCTCGTCCAGCAGGCGATGTCTGCGCTGCGGACCGACCGGACCAGCTTCGTCATCGCCCACCGGTTGTCGACGATCCGCGACGCCGACCTCATCCTCGTCATGGAGGACGGCCGGATCGTCGAGCAGGGCGGTCACGCCGAGTTGCTCGCTGCCGGAGGGGCATTCGCCCGACTGTATGCCGCGCAGTTCAGCGGCGCAGCGACCGA
>JBDTBX010000266.1:0-6657 GCA_039923915.1 Nostocoides sp.
CGGCCGTTCGCGCTCGGCGCGCTGGCCATCACCCCGTCATGGATCCGACGCGAACTCGGCGTGGGCGAGGGGTCGGCATCGTCGAATCGGGTGGCGAGGCAGGTGTGCCTGGCGACGATGCGGACGCTGCGGTGGTCGATCGACCACCCTGCCGACCAGCCCCTCCCCGACGGTTGGACGCACCAGCCGTCCCAGCCCGTGGGCGGGGGCGGACGGGTCAGGCCTGAGCCGCCTGCTTCTCGGCCATCTGCTTCTTGACGTCGTCCATGTCCAGGCCCTTGATGCCGTCGATGACCTGCGCCAGACCCGCCGGCGGCAGAGCGCCCGGCTGGGAGAAGACGAGAATCCCCTGCCGGAAGCCCATGAGCAGCGGGATCGACGTCGCGCCGGTGGCCGCGAACAGGGCCGGCTGGGCCTCGGTGTCGACCTTGCCGAAGACGATGTCCTCGTGCTTGCTGCTGGCCGCGTCGAACACGGGGCCGAAGCGCTTGCACGGCCCGCACCAGTCGGCCCAGAAGTCGACGAGGACGATGTCGTTGTCGATGACGGTCTGCTGGAAGGTGTCGACCGTGAGGTCGGTGGTAGCCATGGAAGTCTCCTGTCGCGTGCGGGTTGCGGTGGGTCCAACAACGCGGGCCGCCGGGTTCATCCCGCTACCGGGTGACAAGGTGGGGTCATGACTTTCCACGCGGACGAGTACAGGGCGGCGGCCGGGCGCTATGAGGCCGGTATGCCATACCGCCGGGTCGGGCGCTCGGGCCTGGACCTGCCAGCCGTCAGTCTCGGGCTGTGGCACAACTTCGGTGACGACGTGCCCCTCGAGCGGCAACAGGCGACGCTGCGCCGTGCGTTTGACCGGGGGGTCACCCACTTCGACCTCGCCAACAACTACGGCCCGCCCTACGGCGCCGCGGAGCGCAACTTCGGGGCGCTCTTCGCCCGCGACTTCCGTCCGTACCGCGACGAGCTGATCATCAGTTCCAAGGCGGGGTACGACATGTGGCCCGGCCCCTACGGTCAGGGCGGCGGGTCGCGCAAGTACCTCATCGCCTCCGCCGAGCAGTCGCTCCAGCGGATGGGCGTGGACTACGTCGACATCTTCTACAGCCACCGCTTCGACGAGACGACCCCGCTCGAGGAGACGATGGGAGCGCTGGACTCCCTTGTCCGACAAGGCAAGGCGCTGTATGCCGGCATCTCCTCCTACTCAGCCGCCCGGACCCGCGAGGCGGTCGCCATCGCCCGGGACCTCGGCACGCCGGTCCTCATCCACCAGCCGTCGTACTCGATGCTCAACCGGTGGATCGAAGAATCGCTCCTCGACGCGCTCGGTGAGACCGGTGTCGGCTGCATCGCGTTCAGCCCGCTCGCACAAGGCATGTTGACCAGCAGGTACCTCAAGGGCATTCCGTCCGATTCCCGTGCGGCACAGGGCAAGTCGCTCGATCCCTCGCTGCTGACTGCCGAATCGCTCAAGCACATCCGGGCTTTGGATCGGATGGCCAAGGCGCGCGGTCAGTCGCTCGCCCAGATGGCCGTGGCCTGGGCGCTGCGCGACCCGCGGGTCACCTCGGTGCTCGTCGGCGCCTCCTCGGTCGAGCAGCTCGACAACTCTCTCGACGCCGTCCAGAACCTCGACTTCACCGCTGCCGAGCTGGCCAAGATCGACAAGCATGCCGTCGAGGCCGGCATCAACCTCTGGGCCACCAGCTCGACCGCCTGACCCCAGCCGTTGGCGGTGGCGCACGGACCCCAAGAGCGGCCCTGCCGGGGGCAAGATCACGTGGAACTTCACCACGTTCCTCGTCGGCGAGGACGGCTTGGTGCTCGACCGCTGCGCCCCGACCACCAAGCCCGAGGACCTCGAGAGCGACATCGCCAAGGCATTCAGCGCCTGAGGCTCAGTACCGGCCGGGGCCAGGGCAGGCTCACCGCCGACTCGACCAGTCGCCCGGCTCACTCGGGGTCCGCCGGACGATCATCTGCCGCCGCGCAGCCGAGATCCGCGACCACACAGCCTGCTGGAACAGCAGCGTGAGCCAGCCCGCGACGGCCATGCCAACGATGTTGACGAGCAGCTGGAGCGCGCTGCCCCTGACCTCGCCCCAGAGCCCGAACGCCAGCCCGAGGGCGACGTTGCCGGCCGCCGGGATGGTGGTGACCGAGATGAAGACCCCTGAGAGCCCACCGACCTTGGAGGACGTGAGCGACAGCACGCCGGCCGCGGCGGCGATGACGGCGACGATGAAGGACCAGCGGTTCGGGTGGTAGATGAAGTCGGTCGCCGGCCGCGCCTGGGAGATGTCGGCGGCCGTGACCCAGCCCAGGGCGCGCACCACCACTGCAAACGCCGCGGTGAGGAGGACAGCGACGACCAGCCCCACCACGAGGCTGCGGGCGGCCAGCCGGAGCAGGTGCCAGCGGCCTCGGACGAGGGCCAGCGCCAGCGCGGCGACCGCACCGAAGTCGGGGCCGAGGACCATCGCGCCGATGGTCAGGATCTGGGAGTCCAGGATGATGGCGATCCCGGCGATCAGGGTTGCCAGGGTCATGAACGACAAGAAGGTCCAGTTGAGCTCGGTGTCCCCGTAGGCGCGCTCGGTCACGTCTGCCCAGACGACCGCGTCGGCGCTGCTGCCCGGAGTGCTCAGCTCGGCGTCCAACGCACTGCGGGACAACCAGGTCGGCACCTGCTCGACCTGCAGCGTGCCCTCGTGGTGGACGCCGAGGGCGCGGAGTCGGTCGATGAGGTCGTTGGCCGCCTCACGCGCCACGTCGGCGTCGACGACGTCGCCCACAGGTTTGAGGGACGCGCCACGCACCACCGACAGGCTGCTCACCGCCGGGTCGTCTGACAGCGCCTCGACCGCGGCCGCGCTCAACGCGGTCGGGACGGACAACCGGAGATGGATCACCGGGCCAGTCTGCCCGAGCGAGCCCGGTCGGCCGGGCAGGACCGCAGCCCCCCAGGCGCGTCCGGCCGTCGCGAAGCAGGTCAGGCGGTCGCGAGCGCGTCCACCCGGACGAACACCATGTCCTCGGTGACGTCGGAGGAGCCGAGGTCCTTGCGGTCGCGCAGGTAGCTCTGGTGCACCTGCCAGGGGTCCACCCCACCCGACTTGGGCAGCACGGCTTCGGCGCGCAGGACGTAACCGCTGCGCAGGCCGAGGAGCGGGTTGGGCGTGAGGTGTCGGCTGGGCCTGGGGTAGGCGGATGCCGCGCCCGTGTCCCGCATGTGGTTGAGCAGCCGGCACACGTACTGGGCGGACAGGTCGGCGCGCAGAGTCCATGAAGCGTTCGTGTAGCCGATGGCGAAGGTGAGGTTGGGGACCTCTTCGAGCATGAGCCCGCGGTAGAGGTACTTGCTCGGGACGTCGACGGGGGTGGCGTCGAGATCGATGGTCATGCCGCCGCCGACGCGAACCGTCAGACCGGTCGCCGACACGATGATGTCGGCCGGCAGTATGGTGCCATCGCTCGTCCGAACTCCTTCTGGCACAAGGGAATCGATGGTGTTTGTGACGATCGTTGCCGTGCCGTGGCGCAGGGCTTTGAAGAGGTCCCCGTCAGGCACGATGCACAGCCGCTCGTCCCACGGGTCGTAACGCGGGCGGAACGTTCCGGGCTGCATCTGGGCTTCACGAGTCGCTCGCTCGGCGCCCCGCGACAGCAGCCGGCCGACGAGTCTCGGCGCCCGCCGGCACAGCGTGTACAAGCCGAGGGCGGTGACGATGTTCTTCCAGCGGATGAGGTTGTGCGCGCGCTGCGCCGGGAGCCGTTTGCGCAGTTGGGCGGCGATGACGTCCGAGCCGGGAAGGGCGAGAACATAGCTCGGTGACCGCTGCAGCATGGTCACCCTGGCGCCCTGCGCAGCGAGTGCCGGCACCAGCGTGACGGCGGTGGCCCCGGAGCCGATCACGACGACCTGCTTGCCCGCCACCTCGAGGTCCGCCGGCCAGAACTGCGGGTGGACGAAGGTCCCGGTGAAGGTGTCCCTCCCCTCGAACTCCGGGATATGGGGATTTTCGTAGTCGTAGTAGCCGGACGCGAGGTGGATCCACCGGGAGGTCAGTTGAGTCCGACCGCCGGGGGTGTCGATGTCCACAGTCCAGGTGGCGCTCGCGCTCGCCCAGCTCGCGTGAGTCACGTTGTGGCCGTAACGGATCCGGTCGGCGATACCGTGCTTGGCCGCCGTGGCCTTGATGTGGCTCAGGATGCTCGGGCCGCCCGCGATCGACACGTTGCTCTGCCATGGCTCGAAGGGGAAGCCGAGCGTGTACATGTCGGAGTCGGAGCGGACCCCGGGATACCGGAAGAGGTCCCACGTCCCGCCCATCGACGCGCGCCCCTCGAGGACGGCATACGACCGGTCCGGGCTCATGGTCTGGATCCGGTAGGCCGCGTCGATCCCGGAGATCCCGGCACCGACGATGAGCACGTCGTAGTCCACCTGCTCCGTCATGAGGCCCAAAATACCCGGCGGTAGAGGGTACGAGGCCTCCCATGGGCCGCATGATCGCTCGGCGCCCAGCCGGTGGCGTTCAGGACGCGGGCCAGCGGAGGTCTGCGTCCTGCCGCCTCGACGGTGTCGCTCGTCGCTTTCCCCCGCGCCCTCGGCTGGGTTCTCAGCCTCGGGGTACAGCGGTCAGCCGCCGACGTGCACGAACGGTCGCCGGGCGGGGTCAGGTTCGGCCCGGCGCAGGATCTCGTGGGTGAGGGGCGGGATGTCGCCCTCGCCGCCGACGAGGAAGCGGAGCGCATTCTCACCCGGCGCCCGCTCGCTCCACTCGAAGTAGGCGTGCGGTGGCACCGGCATCTGGTCGCGAATGGCGAGCAGCACGGCGGCGAGCGCGTTGGGCACCGAGGTCCCCGTCGCCCGGAGGATCTCGTGCCGTCCGACCTTGACCCCGCGCACCGACACCGGTGAGGTGAAGTCGCTGGGGTCGGTGATCTCGACCTCGAGGAAGATGGCGGCCTGCCAGCCCTTGAGGTGGTTGTCCTTGCGCACCTCGTCGGACTTCCGCTGGTACTCGGCCGCGTCCCCCGAGTGGAGCTTGTTGGCGATGAACCGAACCGGCTGGCTGCCGTCCTTCGCCTTGGCCAGCACGACCGCCGCCTCCTCGTCGAAGACGACCTGCCGCACCCGCAGTTCGGTCGCGCGGCGGATCCGGGAGACCACCGACACGACGAGGATCATCGCCACGAAGAGCAGCGCGATGATCAGGCCCGAGGCCTGGTCGACGATCGTGACCGTGAACGTGTAGACGAAGATCGCGCTCACCACAGCGAAGAACGCCGCCGTCCCGCGATGCCCTCGGCGCAACTCGGTGAGGAACACTGCGACGGCGGCCGAGGTCATCAACGCGAGGACGCCGGTGGCATACGCGGAGGCCTGGGCGTCGACGTTCGCCTTGAAGATCAGGGTCACGACCGCAGCAATCGCGGTGAAGACGAGCACGAGGGGCCGGGTCGAGCGGGCCCAGTCCGGCGCCATCCCGTAGCGCGGCAGGTAGCGCGGCACGATGTTGAGCAGCCCGGCCATCGCCGACGCCCCGGCGAACCAGAGGATGCCGATCGTGGAGATGTCGTATGCCGTGCCGAAGGTGTCCCCGAGCCGCTGGTGGGCGAGGTAGGCCAGGGCACGACCGTTGGCGGCGCCCGCCGGACGACCGTTCGCGCCCGCCAGGAATGCGGCATGCGGGATGAGCAGCGTCGTCACGAGGGCCGAGGAGATGAGAAAGACGCTCATGATGAGCGCCGCGGTGGTGAGCAGCTTGCGGGCGTTGCGGATCCGGCCGAGCGGGTTGGCCGTCGTGTCAGTCGCATCGCCCCGGACGAGCGGCATGACAACGACCCCGGTCTCGAAGCCGGACAGACCCAGGGCGAGCGCCGGGAACACGAGCAGCGAGGCGCCGATGATCCCGAGCGGCATCGAGTGCGCGGCCGTCATGGCGTCGCGCCAGTCCGCCAACAGCGACGGGTGGCTGATCACGGCATACAGGCCGTTGCCGATGACGACAGCCGAGAGGGCGAGGTAGGCCACCACGAGGACCACGGCGATGCCGATCGCCTCCTTGAACCCCTTGAGGAACACCGCCGCCAGGGCCGCGAGCAGGATCAGCGTCATCGACACGTGCTGGCCGCCGATGGCGCTCTTGACGAGCGGGTTCTCGACGAGGTGCGCCGAGGCGTCTGCCGCCGACAGGGTGATCGTGATGACGAAACCGGTCGCGACGAAGCCGAGCAGCGACAGGACGAGCAGCTTGCTCGGCCAGTACGACAGCAGCCGCTCCAGCATCGACAGCGACCCGTCCCCGTGCGGGCTCTCACCGGCGACTCGCCGGTACATGGGCAGGGCAGCGAACAAGGTGATGAGGACGAGGACCAAGGTCGCGACGGGAGCCAGGGCCCCGGCGGCGAGAGCGGCGATGCCGGGCTGGTAGCCCAGCGTCGAGAAGTAGTCGACACCGGTGAGGCACATGACCCGCCACCACGGCTGGACGTGCTGGTGACTGGCCGCCTCGCGCTCGACCTCGTAATAGCCACCGGGGTCGGCCTGGTCCGCGTCGAGGAGCCAGACGCGCAGTTCCGCGCGGCGGGGAGATTTCACAAGCGGTCAGCGTATGCGGTGTGGGCGGCAGTGCCCGCGTCGTCGCC
>JBDTBX010000267.1:0-5013 GCA_039923915.1 Nostocoides sp.
CGCGGGCCGGCTGGTCGATCGGGCCCTGCTCATCGGCTTACCGGCAGGCACTCTGGCCCTGCCGGTCACCGCATCCCCGGAGTCGTCGACCCTGGTGCAGGCCGGGCGGCGGGTCGATGGCTTCGTCGCGGGGCACGCCGGCCCGGTCGTCCGCGACGCCCTGGTCCTGGCCGTGTCCCAGGTCCCGGCCGGCGCCCTCGGCGAGGGGGAACCGACCCTCAGGGTCGTCCTGGCCGTCACCGCGGCGCAGGGGTCGGCGGTCTTCGCCGGACTGGATCCGGCCAGCCCCGGGAGCACGTTGACCTTCGCCGTACGCTGAGGCGCGCGGTGCACCTCGTGCAGAGTTGTCGCCGATCCGTGACCGAAAGCCGGGGCGCGCCGATTCGTCGCAGGGACACCAGCACCGGTAGCCTCCTTTGTCGCAACCCCCGTACATTCCCCTGACAGATAAGGATTGACCCTCATGAAGGGTTTCAAGGACTTCATCATGCGCGGCAATCTCGTCGAGCTTGCCGTCGCATTCGTCATCGGCATCGCGTTCGCGACTGTCGTCACCGCCTTCACTGCGATGGTCATGGACCTGATCGGCAAGATCGGCGGCAAGCCGAACTTCTCCAGCTACGTTCCCGGAGGCATCCACGTCGGTGCGTTCATCACCGCACTGATCGCCTTCATCATCGTGGCCGCCGTCATCTACTTCTTCGTCGTCAAGCCGTACGAGGCTGTCAAGGCTCGCTACAGCGAGACCGAGGAGGACGCCGCTCCGGATGAGTCGGTCGTACTGCTCAAGGAGATCCGCGACGCACTGCGCGCCCGCGGCTGATCCGTCCGGCACCGCACGCAACGCCGCGAAGGGCGGTCTTCCCCAGGGGAGGCCGCCCTTCGTCGCGTCACTCAACGCCCTCGGTCACCGGGCCGCCAGAAGACCGCTCCACCGCCCTGTGCCCGCGTAGACCTCTCCGGCGCACCCGGTGGCGCTCGCTCCCCGTTTCAGCACCGTACTACTGAGGCTGTCGCGAGGCGTCGCCATGCGGGTCAGCGCTGACGGCCAGGGTCTGCGCCACGGCGTAGAGACGTCGAGGGCAGAACCGCCAGCTCGCTACTCCCAGTGCGGGGGACGCTGCTCCCGGAGCCAGCGGTCGTGTCCGCTCTCAGCGCGACGTTCGCCCCACCCGGCATCGGTGTCGTCACGGGTCTGCTCCGGTCGCGGCCGCACCATTGGCTTGGGCGTCACGGGCGACTGCTCGTCGCCTGCCTCAGCACCGAGCCCGGCTGTCTCCGCCGCTTCGGGGTCAGGTCCGGGGTCGAGGTCTGGGTCGGTCGAGGTGCCGGCGTCGGGGTCAGCCGCCATCCCGGACACCTTCGGGCGTCGGGGATGGCGCGGCGCCGTCGACGGGTGTTTCCGCAGAGGCCGTGGTGGGCGCTGACGGCACACCTGCCGACTGGGCGGCGGTGACGATCCGGGCCACGTCGCGAGCCGGGTCACGGAACAGGTCCGTGGACCAGACCCGCGTCGGGCGCCAACCCAGCCGCGCCAGCTGCTCGGGGCGGAGCCGGTCGCGGTCGCGTGTCGTGGTCAGGGCGGCGTATGCCGGTCCGTCGCCTTCCACGGCCAACAGCAGCCGACCACGGTGAGCCGGATCCTCGACGGCGAGGTCGATCGCGTGGCCTGACGAGCCGTAGCCTTCGTGGACGACGAGCCCGGCTTCGCGCAGCCGGCGGGCAAACTCGGCCATCACCACGCCGGCCCGAGCCGGTTGGCTCGAACCGGATGCCGGCGCAGGGCGCGGCGCGGTGGGAGCGGCACCCCCTGACGCGGCATAGGCGAGGTAGTCCCGGAGCATCATCGCGCCGCGGGAGCGCAGCCGGCTCGGGTCCAGGTCCTCGGCCGTGATGGCCGAGACGACGGTCATCCGCTGCCGGGCGCGGGTCACGGCGACGTTGAGCCGCCGCTCGCCGCCCTCGAGGTTGAGCGGGCCGAAACGGTGAAGAACCCGGCCGTGGGGCGTCTTGCCGTAGCCGACGGACAAGATGATGGCGTCGCGTTCGTCGCCCTGGACCCGCTCGAGGTTCTTGACGAAGAAGCGGGCTGGAGCATCCTCATCGAAGTAGTCGGCCACATCGGCGGCGTCCGAGCGACCGATCGCCCGACGGACGGCGTCCTCGAGCCGCTGGGCGTGCTTGATGCCCAGGGCGATGACGCCGAGGGACTCGGTGGGTCGGGTGCGTGCGTGGGCGAGGACGAGCTCGACGACCTTGTCGACCTCGGCGGTCGTCGTCTCGACCCCCTCGTCGCCTTCGGCCATGACGCCCTCACCCTCGACCGTGACGAGGTCGAGCACCGGGGCCGAGGAGGCGCCGGGGAAGGTCACCAGGGTTCCCCCGTAGACCTCGTGGTTGGCGAAGGCGATCAACCGTTCGTCACGGGAGCGGTAGTGCCAGGAGAGCTGGCGAGCCGGCAGGGCCGCCGAGAGGACGTCGAGGATCGACTCGAAGCCCTCGGTCAGGCCCTCGTCGATGGGAGCGTCGTCGTCGCCGGGCGTGGTCGTGAAGAACGACGTGGGCGGCAGCTGGTGTTCGTCGCCGGCCACGACGACCTGACGGGCCCGGGAGATGGCCGAGATCGCCTGGGCCGGCGGGATCTGGGAGGCCTCGTCGAAGATGACGACGTCGAAGTGCTGGCCGGGCGGCAGCGCCGAGGCGACGACGAGCGGGCTCATGGCCCAGCACGGCTTGACGGCGGTCAGCACTGGTCCAGCGACGTCGAGCAGGTCGCGAAGGGCCCGGTGCCGGCGGGACTTGGCCGCCTCACCGCGGACGAGGGACTCCTGTTGTGGGTGGTCGTCGAGCGTTCGCCGAAGCCGGTCGCCGGCCGCCGCCCGGACCCGGACGGCGGTGTCGGCGAGGTGCTGCCGGTCGGCGAGGGCATAGGCCGCCTCGGCCGTCCGTAGGGCGTCGCCGCTGTGGGCGCCGTAGGCCGGGTCGCGCAGGGCCAGGTCCTCCACGACCGAGGTCCACCAGACGAAGTCGAGCTCGTCGGTCACCTGGCCGGGGTCGACCGAGCGGTCGGCGAGGTCGTCGACGAGCGGTTGGAGGCCGGCTGCGCGCACCTCATCGAGGGCGCCCATGACGGTCGGGATGATGGCAAGCCGCTCGGGGCGGGCGGCCAGGGCGGCCAACCGGTCGCGGAGCTCGGGCAGCGGTGTGTGGAGCAGGTCGCCGCCGGCCGCGGTCGGCGCCAGGCGCTCCCCCAGCCACGCGAGATCGCGCTCGAGCGCGGCATACGCCGCCTCGGCGACGTCGAGGTCGGCGGGGATCTCCGGACGGCCCCCACCGCCGGCCATCGTCCGCCACACGCTGCGCTGGGTGCCGGCGTCGACGAGGGCGGCGTGCAGGTCGGCCGGCGGCGCACCCGGGCGCAGCAGCGAGCGCGCCTGCTTGCGGAAGCGGCGGCGCTCGAACCAGCCGAGGCTGCTGCCGAGGGTCTGTCGTTGCGCCGACGTGCCTGTGGCCGCAACAAGGTCGTCGAGGGGGATGTCGAAGACCTCCGGGCGGAACACCTCGAGGCTGTCTCGCACCCGGCTCACGGCAGCGAGGGTGCGTCCCCAGTCGGCGACCGTCTCGGCCGTGGGGAGTCGGATCGAGGCGAAGACCTCGCCCATCGTGTGGCCCATGGCGTCGATGCCCCCGGAGGCGAGCCGCGCCGTCAGGTCGCGCGCCTGCAGCGCTTCGTCGGGGGAGGTGACGCACGCGGCATACCAGGGGTCATCTCCGGACGTGCTGTCCCAGGCCCCGAGCGCGCCCACCGCGGTGAGGTCGCGTGCGAGCTGGGTGATGTCGTCACGCGAGAGCCCCTGCAGCGCCTCGCCGCGGAGCCGGACTCTGGAACGCGGCGGGTCGTCCTGGCCCCCGAGGCGGCTGATCGCCTCCTGCGCCTCGTAGGCCGTGACCCCCCAGGGCTCGCGGGTGCGGTGCAGGGCGGTGACGTGGTCGGTGAGCGTGGTCCGGCGCGCGGTCAGCTCCCGCTTGGCGGCCGAGTCGTCGGGCGCCCTGTCCTGGCTCAGTCGCTCGAGGCTGGCGAGGATGTCGGCCGCAATCCGCCGGCGGGAGGCGGTGCCGTCGTGCAGGTCGAGGACGAGGTCGGCGAGGCCGGCGCCCTCCAAGCGGTCCAGGACGGCGTCGATCGCCGCTCGCTTCTCGGCGACGAACAGGACCCGCTTGCCCTCGCCGGTCAGGGTGGCGACGAGGTTGGCGATGGTCTGGCTCTTGCCCGTGCCGGGCGGGCCCTTGATGACGAGGTGGGCGCCGGAGCGGACCGCCTCGATCGCTGCCACCTGGGTCGCGTCGGCGTCGAGGATGAGATGTTCGCGGTCGGGGTCGATGTCGTGCGGCGACTCGGGAGGCAGCTGACCGCGCACCGAGCGAAGGGCCTCGGGGTCGCCGGCGAGGGCGGCGATGACGTCGTGGTCGGCCAGGAGGTCGCCCTGGGCCGCGAGGTCGGCGACCATGGGCAGCTTGGCGTAGGAGAAGTTGCCGATGACCAGCCGCGACTGCACCTCGAAGTCGGCAAGGCCGGCGCACAGGTCACCCAGGGCCGCGAAGACGGGGTGGGCGTCGAAGGTACCTGAGGCGCTGGCCAGGTCCTCCAGGGCCTCCTCGTCGACCGTCAGGCCCTGCTCGAGGCCGAGGTAGTGCCGCAGCACCGGGTTGAACTCGATGTCCTGGCCGAGGTCGACGACGAAGTCGTCCTGCGCAGCGCCGGTCGCCTTGAGGACACAGCTGCGGAGCAGGACGGGGGCGGCCGGCGGGCGGCTCACCCTGGGGAGGGTCCAGGTGGCCATCCCGATGGCGATGAAGCCGGTGGCGATCCCCCGCTCCTCCTTCAGCTCGCGGGTCCTGGCCGCGATCGCCCGGACCCGACGCCGGGCCTCGTCCAGTGCTGCAGGCTCTCGGACCAGGTCGGAGAGCCTGGTCGGGGCGCCCGACATGAGCTTGGCCAGCCCACCCGGGTGG
>JBDTBX010000268.1:0-6227 GCA_039923915.1 Nostocoides sp.
GAGCAGGGCGCGCGGCAGGGGCGACCACGGTCGCGACGTTGCCGGCCGCCACCCCGGCCGCCGTCACCAGCCCGCCGTACCCTGTCGGCGTGACGGTGTACCCGGTGGCCCAGCGACGGCCGATGCCAACGCTCACCGGGCACACCTGGGCCGGGGCCGAGGTGTCGACGGCGAGTACTCGCGGGCGAGTCCTCGTGCTCAACGTCTGGGCATCCTGGTGCGAACCGTGCCAGGCCGAGTCGCCCGCCCTGGCGAGGGTGGCCGGGCAGCAGGACCCCTTGGCCGTGCGCTTCATCGGCCTCGACGAGCACGACACCGAGGCCGCGGCCACCGCCTTCGTCCGCAGTGTCGGCTCCACCTATCCGCACCTCGTCGATGACGGGGGGCTGCTCGGGCGTCTGTCGCCATGGCTGCCCGACGCCGTGCCTGACTCCCTCGTCGTCGACGGTCAGGGCCTCGTGGCTGCCCGGGTGGTCGGAGCGGTGACCGAGGAGCAGCTGCGAACCGTTCTGAACCAGGTCCGAACACCGTGAAGCGCGCCCTCTGGGCCCTGGCCGCGACACTGGCCCTCACCACCGCGTGCACGGCGTCGGTCGCGTCCACTGCGTCGACCGGGACACCGGCCGGCTCGTGGCGCGGGAACGGTGTCGAGGTGACCTTGCGGTGGGCTGCGGGCTCCCCGGCGGGCCCGGTCCTCGCCGCCGAGTTCCTGCCGACCCAGCCCGGCTTCCACCTCTACAGCGTCGACCTGCCCGACGGCGGGCTGGACGGGGTGGGCCGGCCCACGAAGGTCGACGTGGGAGGCGCGCTGAGCGCGGTCGGCCCGGCGTCCGCAGACGTCCCGGTGGTGGCCTTGCGGGTCGTCGGGCTCGCCGATCCCCTGCCCGTCTACCCCGATGGCCGGGTGACCGTCCGTCAGGTGGTCCGGGTCAACGCGGCCAGGGGCGCTGAGGTGTTCCTCACCTATGCCGCGTGCAGCCGCACGGCCTGCCTGCCACCAGTCTCCCGCCAACGGGTCGACGTGTCCTTACCACCGGGGTCGTGAGTCAGCCTCGCGGCGCGGTCCGCAGGATGCTGAGGTGGGCTGCGGGCACGCTGCTCGCTCTGACCGTCCTCGTGCTGGCTGCCGCCCCGGCATCGGCCCACGCGCAGCTGTTGTCCACCGGCCCGGTCAGTGGCAGTCAGATCGGGCGTTCACCGCAGGTCATCCTCCTCGAGTTCGACGAGGCGGTGACGCTCATGCGGAACTCGCTCAGGGTTCTCGACGCCGCAGGACACGACGTCACCATCGGCCCGGTCGGGCATCCCGGTGGTCATGGTGAGGATGTCAGCGCGCCACTCACGACCGTCCTTCCCCGGGGCGACTACCGGGTTCTCTGGCGGGTGATGTCCGATGACGGCCATCCGGTTTCGGGAACCTTCGCGTTCGGGGTGGGCGTCCCGGCGGGGCTGCCACCGCCGGATCCCGGATCCGATCCCCTCCCGGTCGTCCTGCACGACGTCTTCCAGTTCGGCGCACTGGCTGGCTGCAGCGTCCTGCTGGGGGCCGTGTTCTTCCTGGCGCTGATCTGGCCGGCCGGCCTGGCGCTGCGCCCCTGCCGTCGTCTCGTCACGAACACCTGGTGGGTCGGGACCGTCAGCACCGTCGGGCTGTTCCTCCTGCAGGGCCCATACGGCGAGGGCCTGCCCCTGAGCACCGCCGCCGACACGTCCCTGATCGGCACCACACTGGGCAGCACCCCCGGCAGGCTCCTCGTCCTCCGGCTGGTGCCGCTCCTTGGCAGTGCGGGGGTCTGGTGGGCCGTGCGGCGGCGCGGCTTCCGGCCCGGACGGTTCGACCTGGCCGGGCTGGGGCTGCTCCTGCTGGAGTCGTTCAGCTTCGCCGGTCACGCCGGCCAGGGCAGCATGGTCCTGCTGTGGTCGACCGTCGATGCGGCGCACCTGGCCGCGGCGGGGATCTGGGTCGGTGGGCTGATCCTGCTCGCGACCGTCCTGTGGAGGAGGGCCGGTGCGTCCGCCGACACCGACCCTGCGGGCCTCGTCGTGCGTCGCTGGTCGGTCGTCGCGGCCAGTGCCGTGGCCGTGCTCGTCGTCACCGGAGTCGCCCAGGGACTGCGTGAGGTGGGCGGGTGGGCGGCCCTCGCCCAGACCGCATACGGGCGGATCCTGCTCGCCAAGGTCGCCGGTCTGGTCCTCATGCTGGGGGTCGCCTTCGTCACTCGGCGCCGGGTCGCCCGCGGGCCCCGCTCGCCGGGACGGTCGGTGGCCGTGGAGGCGGGGCTGGGCGTGGCGGTTCTCGCCCTGGCGGCGGTGCTGACCTCCACGGTTCCTGCGCGACAGGCCTACCAGCCGAGCTTCTCCACCACCGTCGGGGGCAGCAGTCCGACTGGGTCGGAGAGCCGCGTCTCCGTGGTCGTCCGACCCACGACACCCGGATACGAGGGGATGTCGGTGCGTGTCATGTCCCCCACCGGTGCGCCCGTCCGCCTGAAGGACGCGACCGGCTCCTTCGTCAACACCGCAGTGGGGATCGGCCCGCTCACCGTCCAGATGACCGTGGCGCCCTCCGGTGTCGTCGACGACGTGCTCATCAGTGTCCCGTCGCCCGGCCGGTGGGAGGTCAGCTTGCACCTCACCGCGACCGACGGGACGACGTATGCCGCGACCCTGTCCTATCTGGTCGGCTGAACGGGCTGAGCCGCCCATGCCCCCAGTCGGCCCTCAGGCTCAGGGTCTGTGCGCCGGCCCATAGACTGACCAGCATGGCCGAACTGACCCGCGACGACGTCGCGCACCTCGCCGGGCTTGCCCGGATCGACCTCTCCGACGCCGAGCTGGACAAGATGGTCGGCGAGCTGGGGGTCATCCTCGAGTCGGTGGCCAAGGTCCAGCAGGCGCCGATCGAGGGCGTCGAACCGATGAGCCACCCGCTGCCGCTCACCAACGTGACCCGCCCCGACGTGATCGTGCCCTCCCTCGGCGCCGCCGCCGTGCTCGCGGGCGCGCCTGCAGTCGAGGAGCAACGCTTCTCCGTGCCCCGCATCCTGACTGAAGACTGAGCTGAAGGCCACGGCGATCGCGTGTGCCGCGGTGCGCACCCGGCCTACGGCACTGTCCCCGACCGAACCGACCAAGGACCCCGCGCGTGACTGACCCCATCCGTTCCACCGCCGCCGAGATGGCCACCGCCCTGGCCGCCGGCGAGATCAGTTCGGTCGAGCTGACCCGGGCCCACCTGGACCGCACGGCCGCCGTCGACGGCGCCGTCCACGCCTACCTGCACGTCGACGAGGCCGGCGCTCTGGCGCAGGCCAAGACCGTCGACGACCGGCGCACGGCGGGGGAGCAGCTGCACCCGATGGCCGGCGTGCCGATCGCGGTCAAGGACGTCATGGCCGCCAAGGGTCTGCCGACGACATGCGGCTCGCGGATCCTCCACGGCTGGATCCCGCCGTACGACGCAACCCTGGTCCGCAGACTGCGCGAGGCCGGGCTGCCGATCCTGGGCAAGCTCAACATGGACGAGTTCGCGATGGGCTCCTCGACCGAGCACTCCGCCTATGGTCCGACCCACAACCCGTGGGACCTCACCCGGACCCCGGGCGGTTCCGGGGGCGGCTCGTCGGCGGTCGTCGCCTCGTTCCAGGCGCCGCTCGCGATCGGCACCGACACCGGCGGCTCGATCCGCCAGCCGGCTGCTGTCACCGGCACGGTCGGGACCAAGCCGACCTACGGCGGGGTCTCTCGCTATGGCCTCGTTGCGCTCGCCTCATCCCTGGACCAGGCCGGCCCGTGCACTCGGACCGTGCTGGACGCCGCCCTCCTCCACGACATCATCGGCGGCCACGACCCCCTCGACTCGACGTCGATCAACGCGCCGGTGCCGCCGGTCGTCGAGGCCGCGCGTCGCGCCGACGTCACCGGGATGCGGATCGGGATCGTCAAGGAGCTCACCGGTGCCGGCTTCCAGGCCGGGGTGCAGCAGCGGTTCGACGAGGCGATCGCGGCCCTCGTCGGGCGTGGTGCCGAGGTCGTCGAGGTGTCCTGCCCGAACTTCGAGTATGCCCTCGCCGCCTACTACCTGATCCTCCCGAGCGAGGCCTCGTCCAACCTGGCCAAGTTCGACGCCATGCGCTACGGACTGCGCGTGCTGCCCGACGGGATCGCCGACCCCAGCGCAGAGCAGGTCATGGCCGCCACGCGTGACGTCGGCTTCGGCGAGGAGGTCAAGCGCCGGATCATCTTGGGCACGTATGCGCTGTCCAGCGGCTACTACGACGCCTACTACGGGTCGGCCCAGAAGGTCCGTCGGCTCATCGCCGAGGACTTCACTCGCGCCTTCGAGATGGCCGACGTCCTCGCGACGCCGACCGCCCCCACGACGGCGTTCAAGCTCGGCGACAAGCTCGACGATCCGATGGCCATGTACCTCAACGACGTCGCGACCATCCCCGCCAACCTCGCCGGCGTCCCGGGCATGTCCGTCCCGACCGGCCTGGCGCCCGAGGACGGGCTGCCCACCGGCATCCAGTTCCTCGCCCCGGCGACCAAGGACGAGCGACTGTATGCCGCGGGCGCGGCTCTGGAGACCGCCCTCACCGAGGCCTGGAGCGGGCCACTGCTCGACCGGGCGCCCGACCTGACGATGATGGGTGCCTGACATGACCGAGGCGACGATCTCCTTCGAAGAGGCCCTCGCGGCATACGACCCGGTCCTCGGCCTCGAGGTCCACGTCGAGCTGAACACCGCGACCAAGATGTTCTGCGGTTGCGCGACCACCTTTGGCGCAGAACCGAATTCGCACGTCTGCCCAACGTGCCTCGGCCTGCCGGGCGCGCTCCCGGTCGTCAACGAGAAGGGCATCGAGTCGGCGATCCGGATCGGTCTGGCACTCAACTGCGAGATTGCCGAGTGGTGCCGGTTCGCCCGGAAGAACTACTTCTACCCGGATATGCCCAAGAACTTCCAGACCAGCCAGTACGACGAGCCGATCTCGTTCGAGGGGCACCTCGACGTCGAGCTCGACGACGGGACCGTCTACCGGGTCCAGATCGAGCGGGCGCACATGGAGGAGGACACCGGCAAGACGTTGCACATCGGCGGCGCGACCGGCCGGATCCACGGCGCCGACCACTCGCTCGTCGACTACAACCGGGCCGGCATCCCGCTCATCGAGGTCGTCACCAAGCCGATGCTCGGCACGGGAGGGCGGGCGCCCGAGATCGCCCGCGCCTACGTCGCTGCCCTGCGCGACATCGTCAAGGCGCTGGGCGTCTCCGACGCGCGGATGGAGCAGGGCTCGATGCGCTGCGACGTCAACCTGTCGCTCATGCCGAAGGGCACCACGACCCTCGGCACCCGGTCGGAGACCAAGAACGTCAACTCACTGCGCTCGGTCGAGCGGGCTGTTCGCTACGAGGCGGGCCGCCACGGCGCGATCCTCTCCGCGGGCGGCACGGTCGTCCAGGAGACGCGGCACTGGCACGAGGACACCGGCATCACGACGAGTGGGCGGGAGAAGTCCGACGCCATGGACTATCGCTACTTCCCCGAACCCGACCTGGTGCCCGTCGCGCCGACCCGCGAGACGGTCGAGGCGCTGCGGGCGACCCTGCCGGAGAACCCGGCCGCGCGTCGCAAACGGCTCCAATCCGATTGGGGTTACAGCGATCTGGAGATGCGTGACGTCGTCAACGCGGGGCTTGTCGAGGCCATCGAGGACACCGTTGCCGCGGGTGCAACACCTGCCGGGGCCCGCAAGTGGTGGTCGGGCGAAGTTGCCCGGCGCGCCAACACCGCGGGTCAGGACGTGTCGTCGTATGCAGCGGGCCTGGGTGTCACCCCGGCCCACGTGGTCGAGCTCGAGGGTCTGGTCGCCGCGGGACGGCTCAACGACTCGATGGCTCGCCAGGTGTGGGACGGCGTCCTCGACGGTGAGGGTGCGCCGGCCGCCGTCGCCGACGCCCGAGGTCTCGAACTGGTCCAGGACGACGGCGCCCTCGAGGCAGCCGTCGACGCAGTCATCGCGGCCAGCCCCGATGTCGCCGACAAGATCCGCGAAGGCAAGGTCCAGGCAGCCGGCGCCCTCATCGGACAGGTGATGAAGGAGATGAAGGGTCAGGCCGACGCAGCCAAGGCCCGCGCCCTGATCCTGGCCAAGCTCGGCCAGTCCTGACCCAGCCCTCGGACTGCCCGCCGAGCCACAATGGCTCGGTGGGCAGGCGGC
>JBDTBX010000269.1:0-5029 GCA_039923915.1 Nostocoides sp.
GTCCCGTCAGTGGCTCTGGGTCACGGTGGCCCAGTTCTCCGTGCTGGTCATGGTCTGGCAGGGCGCGCACCTCGTCCTCGGCCCGGTCGTCGCCAAGTCCGAGCTCGGTGGTCCCGGGGCCTGGACGACCGTGCTCACCACCGAGTCGGTCGGCCTTGTCGTCGGCGGCCTGCTCGCGCTCCGGCTGCGCCCGCGCCGGCCGATCCTGCTCGTCACGCTGTTCAGCTTCGGCGCCGCGCCGCCCTATCTCCTGCTCGGACTCCACGCACCCCTCGTGGCCGTGGCTGCGGCCTCCTTCGTCCTCGGCCTGTCCTTCGAGCTGTTCACGGTCATCTGGCAGACCACGATGCAGCGCGAGATCCCGCCGGAGTCGCTGTCCCGGGTCTCGTCCTACGACGCCCTCGGCTCGCTCCTGCTGGGGCCACTCGGCCTGCTCCTCGCCGGCCCAGCAGCCGAGCGGTTCGGGAGCCATCGCAGCCTCGTCGTCTGTGGGCTCGTCATGGTGGTCACGACCCTCGGCGCGCTCTGCTCTCCCGGGGTGCGCAACCTGCGGGCACCGCCCGTCGCATCGACACTGGTCGTGCCCTGATGGACCTCGTCATCAGCCCCGGCCCGGGCGTCAAGCACGGGCTGACGATCACCAATGCCGAACTGGCAGAACGGTTCTCGAAGTCACCAGGACCCGGCGGCCAGTCGGTCAACACGACCGACAGTCGGGTCGAGGTGGCCCTCGACGTCGTCAACTCAGTGGCGTTCAGCGACACCCAGCGGCTCCGGATCGTGGCGGTCCTCGGGGAGCGGCTTGTCGACGGCCGGCTCGTCGTCACGGCATACGAACACCGGTCCCAGCATCGGAACCGAGCCGCCGCCCGGGAGCGGATGGCCGCGCTGCTCCGTGACGCCATGGCCCCGCCCCCGCCACCCCGGCGGGCCACGAAACCGACCAGGGGATCGCAAGAGCGGCGGTTGTCGACCAAGAAGCAGCGCGGTCAGACCAAGGCCACCAGGTCGAGGCCCACAGCCGCGGACTGAGCCGATCAGGCAAAGACCCGGCTCTCCACGGAGTTCACCGGCTGGTCAATCACCGGACCAGGCGCGCGACCTCGTCTGCGCAGCCCCAGGAGAGGGTGACGCCGGCACCGCCGTGCCCGTAGTTGCTCACGATCGTCCGGCCCCCGTCCGTATGCCGCTCGAGCCGAACCGCGGGGGCCACCGGGCGGAGGCCGACCGCCCGCCCGACGACCGGGGCACCCGCCAGCGCTGGCACTGCAGCGATGCAGCGGGCGAGGACGGCTTCCTCGGTGAGGGGATCCACTTCCACGTTCCAGTCCCCCGGCACGTCGGTGCCGCCACAGACGACGGTCTCACCGTGCGGCAGGACGTAGGTCAGCCGAGTGGGGTCGTCGCCGTCGACGAGCCAGTCGGTGAGGCCGGGGTTGGCGAGGCGGACGACTTGTCCACGCGCGGGGCTGAGGTCGGTGTCTCCGGTGAGCGCCCCGGACCTGAGCCCGCAGGCCACCACGACGACATCGCCCGGTGGCAGATCGTCGATGACGCCGATGTGACGGTCGACGAATTCGACTCCGGCGCGTGCACATTGGTGTTCCAACCACGGTAGGTAGCGGCCAGTGTCGATGAGAGGGAGGGTCGCGACGGTCCCCCGGAGGACGCCACACGGGAGCTCGTCGGTGCGGGCTGGCCGCACGTCCTTGACTCCTGCAGTCCACCAGAGGTCGGGTTCCTCGCGATGGACCAGGACACCCGTCGCCAGCCGCACGCCGGTCACCTCGAACGGCTCCGCCGCGGCGATCTCGGTGAACCGTACCAACGACTCCAGGCCCCACCGGACGGCGCGGTCGCGTGGCTCGACGTGGTACGGATACCACAACCCACCTGCGACCCGCGACACCGTGTCCTCGACGTCCCGGTCCCGGAAGCACCGAACCACGTGAGCAACCCGGGCCAGTTCCAAGGCGGTCGTCAGCCCGATCACCCCACCACCGACGACGCTCACGCTGGCCATGGACCGATCCTCCCCTACGGTGGCCTGCGTGGACCCTCACCCCGTGACCGGCCAGCCGTTCCCGTCACCCGTGCCGCCCGGGACGGGCTGGCCCGGCGACCCCGCAGACGCCAGCACCCCGGTCGCCCGCACCCCTGCTCAGGTGCGCCGCTATGCCGAGGCTGCACCCGGCATACGGGAGCTCGACGCCGCCATCTCGGTGTGCCGCGCCTGCCCGCGGCTCGTGCAGTGGCGGGAGACCGTGGCGACACAGGGGCGTCGGGCGTCGTTTGCGGACCAGCCGTACTGGGGCCGGCCCGGCCCAGGCTTCGGCGACCCACACCCGGCCGTCCTGGTCGTCGGCCTCGCTCCGGCAGCGAACGGCACCAACCGCACCGGGCGGATGTTCACCGGCGACCGGTCTGGCGACTGGCTGTATGCCGCGCTGCACCGGGGCGGCTACGCGAACCAGCCGACGTCGGTGGCCGCCGGTGACGGACTGGTGCTGACCGGGATGCGGATTGTTGCTGCCGTGCGGTGCGCACCCCCCGCCAACAAGCCGACCACCGAGGAGAAGGCCACCTGCGCGTCATGGCTCGACCGCGACCTGACCCTCGTCGAACCGGGGCTGCGCTCGATCCTCGCCCTCGGGTCGATCGGCTGGGACGCGACGATCGGGGCGGCTCGCCGGTTGGGCTGGGTTGTGCCACAACCGAAGCCGCGCTTCGGACATGGCGTCGAGACCGTGCTCACGACGTCGACCGGGAACGGCATACGCCTGCTCGGGAGCTACCACGTGAGCCAGCAGAACACCTTCACCGGCAAGCTCACCGAGGCGATGCTCGACGACGTGATCCACCGCCTCTGACGGGAAGCGATCCGCTGCGAGACGCCGCGAGGCGCCGTCAGTCCGGGCCACCCGGGCGGACGAATCCGCACTCGTAGGCGAGCACGACGGCTTGCAGCCGGTCACGGAGGCCGAGCTTTTCGAGCAGCCGCGCGACGTAGGTCTTGACCGTCGCCTCACCGATGAACAGTTCGCGCCCGATCTCGACGTTGGACAGGCCGCGGGCCAGCAGGCGCAGCACCTCCAGCTCCCTGGTGCTGAGCGACGTCAGGACCTCGGGGACACCGGCCCGGGGCGGCGGGGCAGCGACGAACCGCTCGAGCAACCGTCGGGTCATGGCCGGAGCGAGGAGCGACTCCCCCCGGGCGACGACCTGGACCGCAGCCACGAGTTGCTCTCGAGGGGCGTCCTTGAGCAGGAAGCCACTGGCTCCGGCCCGCATCGCGTCGTAGAGGAACGCGTCGCGGTCGAAGGTCGTCAGGATGAGCACCCGGGTCTGCGACCCGGCGGCGACGATCCGCCGAGTCGCCTCGATCCCGTCCATGACGGGCATCGAGATGTCCATGAGGACGACCTCGGGGTGGGTTCTGGCGACGACGGCGAGGCACTCCTTGCCGTCGCCCGCCTCGCCGACCACCTCGAGGTCGGGTTGGAGCTCGAGGATGAGGCGCAGACCGGCCCGAACCAGTTCCTGGTCATCGCACAGGACCAGCGACGTCATGCGGGTGCCCCGGTGGGGTTCCGGGCGGGCGGTAGCCAAGCGCTCAGGCGGTAGCCGCCGCCGGGCACCGGCCCGTGTTCGACCCGCCCCCCGAGGGCGTGGACCCGCTCGTCGACCCCGAGGAGGCCGTGACCGCCGGGCAGCCGGCGGCCGGGGGGCTCGCCGGCCGCGTTCGTCACCTCCACGAGCAGCCCGCCCGCCACGCTGCGGACCACCAGCGCGGACGGGGGCCGACCGGCGTGCCGGACGACGTTGGTGAGCCCCTCCTGGGCGATCCGGTATGCCGCCAGGCCCGCTCCCGCTCCCATGTCCAGGTCAGCCGGAGGCAGCTCGGCGTCGAGTGGGAGCCCGGACTCGCGCATCGCGGTGACGAGGGCGGGCAGGTCGGCGAGTCCGCGGGCGGGCCGGCGATCGGTGTCCTCGTCGTCGTCGGCCCGCAGCACGAGGAGCAACTGACGCATCTCGGCCAGGGAGCCGCGGGCGCTGTCCCGGATCACGCTCAGCGCAGCCATCGCCTTGGCGGGGTCGTGCCCCACGACGGCTTCCGCCGCGTCGGCCTGGACGGCGATGACACTGAGCGATCCGGCCAGGACGTCGTGCAGCTCGCGGGCGATCCGCACCCGCTCCTCGGCGACCGCCAGCCGTGCGAGGTCGCGCTGGTGCTGCTCGACGCGGGTGACCCGCGAGCCGAGCCGCTGCACCCCTCGACCGGCGAGCCACGCGCCGCCGAAGACGAGCAGGATGAACAAGTAGTCGGTGCCGTGGTCGAGCCACTCCTCGACCCAGAGCCCACCCACGAGCACGACCAGCCCGACCGCCGCCCAGGACTCCTCGCGCCGAACCGCCACGCTGTAGGCGAGCACCATGAAGACGGCGAAGCTCCAGATCGCACCCGGCGGAACCGAGGACAGCGCCTGGACGAGGCCGGCCATGGTGACGACGACGATCGCGACGAGGGGCAGCCGGGAGCGACCCAGCAGGGACAGACCGAAAGCGACTGCCACGGGCAAGGTGAGGCCACGAGGGCCCTCGTCGATGCTGTTCGTGAGGATGCTGCCGACGGCATAGAGGAGGACGACGGCCGTCATGGCGATGTCCCCGACGGGCACACCCAGCAGGCGGCGATCCAACCAGCCCCTGAGCGACGACCTCACCCTCGGAGCCTAGGACCGAGACCAGTGGCTGCGTGTCCACCTCGAGGATGACGCGACTCGGCCGACCGGCGGTCCCGGGTCGTCGGCCTGCGGACGCGGCCGTCCTTCATCCCGCCGGATCGTGGGTCCAGTCGAACCCGCGAACCAGAAAGGCAACGTTCATGAACACTCCAACCGGCCAGCGCGCCGCCGCCGCCCTGCTCCTTGTCGGCGCGGTGGCATTCGGTTCTGCCGACCTCTTGCGCCGTGTCGTCACCGGCGACGCCACCACCTCGACCGCCATCACCAGAGCAGTCGCCGACCGC
>JBDTBX010000270.1:0-6412 GCA_039923915.1 Nostocoides sp.
TCCAGAAGCTCACCGGGGCGCTGCACGCCGGCAGCACCGCGCAACGGCTGATGTTCGTCGGCTTCTTCATCGCCTTCGCCGTCAAGGCGCCGATGTTCCCCGTCCACACCTGGCTGCCCGATGCCGCTACCGAGGCCCGCCCGACCACGGCGGTGCTGCTGGTCGGCGTGCTCGACAAGGTCGGCACCTACGGGATGATCCGGTTCTGCCTCCAGCTGTTCCCCGAGGCGAGCAAGTGGGCCACCCCCGTCGTGCTCACCCTCGCCGTCATCTCGGTCCTCTACGGCGCGCTGCTCGCCATCGGCCAGACCGACATGATGCGGCTGATCGCGTTCACCTCGGTCAGCCACTTCGGCATCATCGTCCTGGGCATCTTCGCCATGACGACCACCGGTGGCGCGGGCGCCTCGCTCTACATGATCAACCACGGCTTCTCGACGGCGGCGCTGTTCCTCATCGTGGCGATGCTCATCGCCCGACGCGGCAGCAAGCGAATCCCCGACTTCGGCGGCTGGCAGCGGGTGACCCCGCTCCTCGCCGGCGTCTTCCTCGTGGCCGGACTGTCCAGCCTGTCGCTGCCCGGGCTCTCAACGTTCGTCTCGGAGTTCCTCGTCCTGGCCGGCACCTTCCAGCGCTACCAGCTGGCGGCCGTCCTCGCGACCCTTGCCATCGTCCTCGCGGCCCTGTATATCCTGCTCATGTACAAGCGGGTGATGACCGGTCCGCAGCCCGAGCTGTCCTCGCCGGTGGCCGACCTGAGCTGGCGCGAGAAGGTCGTCGTCATCCCGCTCATCGCCTCGTTCTTTGTGCTCGGGTTCTACCCCAAGCCGGTCCTCGATCTCATCAACCCCGCGGTGAAGGCGACGCTGCAGCACGTCGGCGTCACTGATCCTGCGCCGACCATCGCCTCCGGGAGCGCCAAGTGACGGCCACCGTGATATCCCTCGTGCCCGCCTTCGAGCCGGTCAAGATCGACTACCACGCGATCCTGCCGATCCTCATCGTCTTCGGCGGCTCCATGGTGGGCGTCCTCGTCGAGGCCTTCGCGCCGCGCCGCTCGCGGCATACGATGCAGGTCGCCCTCACCCTCGCGACGCTCGGTGTCGCCCTCGTCGCGCTCCTCGTCTGGTCGCGTGGCCACCACGTCAAGACCCTCGGCAACTCGATCGTCATCGACGGGCCGTCCGTGTTCCTCCAGGGCGCACTGCTGATCCTGTCGATCCTCAGCGTGCTGACGATGGCCGAGAAGTGGAGCGGCCACGATGCCGACGCATTCACCCCGATGGGTGCCTCGACGCCCGGCTCACCCCAGGAGGCCGCTGCGGCCCGCGCCGGCTTGACCACGTCCGAGGTCTTCCCGCTGACCCTCATCTCCGTCGGCGGCATGATGCTCTTTCCGGCGAGCGGCGACCTCATCACCGCCTTCATCGCGCTCGAGGTGCTCTCGCTGCCGCTCTACATCATGACCGGCTTGGCCCGGCGCCGACGGCTGCTCTCCCAGGAGGCGGCGCTGAAGTACTTCCTCCTCGGGGCCTTCTCCAGCGCGTTCTTCCTCTTCGGGTCGGCGCTGCTCTTTGCGTATGCCGGGTCGCTCGACCTCGACAAGATCGCGGCCGCCACGACGGCGGCCGACCCCGCACTGGAGGCCCTGTTGGTCCCAGGAGTGCTCCTTGTGCTCATCGGCCTGCTCTTCAAGGTGGGAGCGGTGCCGTTCCACTCGTGGACGCCGGACGCGTACCAGGGTGCGCCCACCCCCGTCACCGGATTCATGGCGGCCTGCACCAAGCTCGCCGCGTTCGGTGCGATTCTGCGGATCGCCTATGTCGGGTTCGACGGGTCGCGCTGGGACTGGCGTTATGAGGTGATCGGTGTCGCCATCCTCACCATGGTGGTGGGTTCGGTGCTCTCGGTGACCCAGACCGATGTCAAGCGGTTGCTCGCCTACTCCTCGATCGCACACGCCGGCTTCGTCCTCGTCGGCGTCCTCGCCTTCTCGGTCAGCGGGATCCAGGGCGTGCTGTTCTACGTCGTGGCCTACGGGTTCACGATCATCGCGGCCTTCGCCGTCGTCTCGATGGTCCGTGCGGGCGGCTCCGAGGCATCGCACCTGTCCCAGTGGGCCGGGCTCGGCAAGGACCATCCGGTCGTGGCCGGAGTCTTCGCCTTCCTCCTGCTCGCCTTCGCCGGCATCCCGCTGACCTCGGGCTTCACGGCGAAGTTCGCCGTCTTCGCGCCGGCCGTGGCCACGGGTGGCCGAGCCGGCGTCACGATGGCGGTCGTCGGTGTCCTCTGCAGCGCGATCACGGCCTTCGTCTACGTCCGCATCATCGTCCTGATGTACTTCACCGAGGCTGGTTCGGACGAGGTCGAGGTGCTCGTCCCCTCGGCGCTCACGACCGTGGCGGTGACCGTCGGCACGGTGGCGACCGTCCTGCTCGGTGTGGCGCCGGGTCTGGTCCTCTCCCTCGCCGACTCGGCGTCTCGGACCTTCCTGCGCTGATCCTGACCGTTACCGACTGCCGCCGATGACCACCAACCCGTCCACCTTCGCCCTACCAGGGGTGCCCGCCGAGTTGTCGGCGAAGCTCGCCGACGGGTTGGACATGGTCAACGCCTTGATCGAGGCCCGGGTTGACCACGACGACCCGTTCATTGCCGCGGCTGGCCGTCACCTGCTCGCGGGCGGCAAGCGCTTGCGCCCCCTCTTGACGCTGCTCGCCGCCGAACTCGGCCCACTGGGCATCAACGACCACGTCGTCGCCGCCGGTGCCGCCGTCGAGCTGACCCACCTCGCCTCCCTCTACCACGACGACGTCATGGACGCGGCCGACGTGCGCCACGGTCAACCGACGGTGAATGCGGCATACGACAACTCCACCGCCATCCTCGTCGGCGACCTGCTCTTCGGCACCGCGTCGGAGATCATGGCCGGCCTCGGCCCGGAGGCGGTGCGGATCCAGGCGAAGACCTTCGTCCGGCTGTGTGCCGGCCAGATCCGCGACGCGCGTCCCGCGCCGGAGGCCGCCGACCCGGTCAACTACTACCTCGGGGTGCTGGCCGACAAGACCGGGGTACTCATCGCCACCGCAGCGCGCTATGGCGCGATGTTCGGCGGGTCGGGTGCCGACGTCGTCGACATCATGCGCGAGTACGGCGAGCGGCTCGGCATGGCGTTCCAGCTTGCCGACGACCTGCTCGACATCGCTTCCGACGCGAGTGGCAAGACCCCGGGCACCGACCTGCGGGAGGGCAAGCGCACCCTGCCCGTCCTCTACGCGCTCGCCTCGAGGGACCCTGCCGACTCCCGCTTGAAGGAACTCCTGCGGTCGGACCTTCGCGACGAGGAGGCGGGGTTGGCCGAGGCGTTGCGTCTGCTCCGGGCCCACCCGGCGATGCGGCAGGCCGCCGAGCGGACCCATGCTGTGGGGCGGGGCGCCCAGGACGTGCTGATGCCACTGCCCGACAGCCAGGCCAAGACGGCGCTCCTCGCGCTGGCCACCAGCGTCGTCGACCGCGCCCACTGAGTGCCCCGCTGCTCGGGCGGCTACGCTCCACAGCGTGAGCGACGACGAGACCGCCCGCTGGGACCTGGCCACGGCCGGGCTCCCCACTCCGCTCGCCGTCGTCGACCTCGCGGCCTTCGACGCCAACGCCGACGACCTCGTCCGACGGGCCGGCGGGCTGCCGATCCGGGTCGCGTCCAAGTCCGTCCGGTGCCGCGCCCTGATCGACCGAGTGCTCGCTCGCCCCGGCTTCGCCGGGATCATGGCGTATGCCGCTGCCGAGGCGATCTGGCTCGTCGAGGCCGGCCACGACGACGTCTACGTCGCCTACCCCACCGTGGATCGGGTTGCCCTGCAGCGGATCAGGTCCGACGAACGGCTCGCTGCGCAGATCGCGTTGACCATCGACTCGGTCGAGCACGTCGATTTCCTCGCGGGAATCGCCGGGGAGCACCCACTACGGGTGGCCCTGGACATCGACGCGTCGCTCCGGGTGGGGCCGGTCCACCTCGGGGTTCGGCGATCGCCGCTACGCACACCCTCGCAGGCCACCGAGGTGGCGCGCGCCGCGGTCGCGCGCGGACTGCGGGTGGTCGGAGCCATGTTCTACGACGCCCAGGTCGCCGGTATGCCGGACAGTCGGGTCCTGGACATCGTCAAGCGGCGTTCGCTCGCCGACCTGGCCGAGCGGAGGGGGCCGGTGGCTGCTGCCATCCGCGCGGTGCCGGGGACCGAGGTGGTCTTCGTCAACGGTGGCGGGACGGGCAGCCTCGAACTGGTCTGTTCCGACCCGGCCCTCACCGAGCTGGCAGCTGGCTCCGGACTCTACGGCCCCGGCCTCTTCGACGGCTACCGGGCGTTCACGCCCGGGCACGCTGCGGCATACGCCATCCCGGTCGTCCGGCGCCCCGCCCGCGGGATCGTCACCGGCTTCTCGGGCGGTTACCACGCCAGCGGTCCTGGTGACCAGAAGCGGCTGCCTTCGCTTGTGGTGCAAGGACTCTCACTCATCGGGTCCGAAGGTGCCGGTGAGGTGCAGACTCCGGTGCGGGGTCGCGCAACGCGGCGGATGAAGCTCGGCGACCGGATCTGGCTGCGGCACGCCAAAGCCGGCGAGCTGGGGGAGCGGGTCGACGCCTTCCACCTCGTCGAGGGTGATCGGGTGGTCGAGTCGGTGCCGACCTACCGCGGAGAAGGGAAGAACTTCGGATGACGACGTGGCGCAACTGGGGCGGGAACCAGACGGCGGAGGCCGACCGGATTCTGGCGCCGGGGAGCCTCGATGAGGTCGTCGAGCTGGTCACGGCGGCCGCGGCGCAGGGGCGCCGGCTCAAGGTGGTCGGCTCGGGCCACTCGTTCACCGCCATCGCGGCGCCCGCCCAGGACCAGCTCCGACTCGACACGTTGAGCGGCATCGTGGACGTCGACCAGACCCGGAGCCGGGTGCGTGTGCTCGCCGGGACCCCACTCCACGTGCTCAACCCGACCCTGGACCGGCTCGGGCTGGCGATGCCCAACCTCGGCGACATCGACCAGCAGACGATCGTCGGCGCGACGTCGACCGGGACGCACGGCACTGGCGCCGGACTGCAGGGCCTCGCCGCCTCGATCGTCGGCCTGACCCTGGTCACCGGTGATGGTTCGGTGCTGGCCATCGAGGAGTCACAGAACTCCGGCCTTCTCCCCGCAGCCAGAGTGGGCCTGGGTGCCCTCGGGGTCGTCACCGACGTCACCCTGCAGCTCGTCCCGTCGTTCCGGCTGCATGCCGTCGAGCGGCCTGAGCCCCTGGCTGAGGTCCTCGAGCGGGTGCACGAATTCGCGGACCACAACAGGCATTTCGAGTTCTACTGGTTCCCGCACACCGACCGGGCCCTGACCAAGCGAAACAACGTCGTCGACGCCCTGCACCCCGGGCGGCCGCTGCCCCGGTGGCGCGAGCAGCTCGACGACCACCTGCTGTCCAACGTCGTCTTCGAGGGGGTCAACCGGGTCGTCACCCGCCGCCCGTCGCTCGCGCCTCGGGTCAACCAGGTCTCGGCCCGAGCGCTGTCCGCCCGGGAGTTCACCGACACGTCCTACCGCGTGTTCTGCACCGAGCGCACGGTCCGTTTCACCGAGAGCGAGTACGCGGTCCCGCGGGCCGCGGTCGTCCCCGTCCTGCAGGCGCTGCGGGCGTGGATCGACAGCACGGGAGAGAACCTGCCGTTCCCCGTCGAGGTCAGGTTCGCCGCGGCCGACGACAGCTGGCTCTCCACGGCATACGAGCGGGACAACGCCTACATCGCCGTCCACCAGTACCACCGGATGGACAACAGCCGGTACTTCGCGGCCTTCGAGGCGATCGCAGCCGAGCACGACGGGCGCCCGCACTGGGGCAAGCTGCACACCCTCGGGGCCGGTCGGCTGCGTGAGCTCTACCCGCGGCTCGGCGACTTCATCACCCTGCGCGACCGGTTCGACCCGGCCCGGGTGTTCGCCAACCCCTACCTGGAGCGCGTCCTCGGCCCTTGAGCGCCGGATTCGGGCAGGCCCGCCTCGTTGCCTGCCCACCCGGCGCGGGAGCAACTGGTTACCGCCCGGGCTACCGCACCGTAGGTGCTGTGCTCACGACACCTACGGTTCGGTAGCCCGGCCGGTAACCGGCGGGCCAAGCCATGCCGGTAACCGGAGGGCTAAGCCAGGCCGCGGCGGCGGAGCAGGTGACCGATCTCCGGATCTGCGCCACGGAACAGGCGGTAGGACTCCAGCGGGTCCTTGCTGCCGCCGACCCCGATGATGAACTCACGGTAGCGGTCCCCATTGGCCCGGCTCAGGCCGCCGTTCTCCTCGAACCAGGCGACAGTGTCGGCGTCCAGGACCTCGCTCCAGATGTAGGCGTAGTACTGCGCGTCATAGCCGTGGGAGAAGGC
>JBDTBX010000271.1:0-6528 GCA_039923915.1 Nostocoides sp.
AACCTCTGGCGGTTCGCCCCGACCCCGATCCACGGCGACCTGACCGGAGACCAGGTGCTGGCCGTGTTCGCCGATGAGGACGACGCCTCGAGCGGCACGATCAAGGCGCTCACCGGTTGGGAGGACGCCAAGGTCGCCGACCCGGCAGATGACTTCGCTGCCCTCGTGGCCGAGGCCGACCCGGCGACCCTGGAGACCGTCCTGGAGGCCTACGCGCACGTCCGGATGGAGCGCCCGGACCCCAACCTGCTGGTCCGGGCCCGGCTCGCCAGCGAGCTCGGCCTGCTCGCCGAGCTGACCCGCGCCCTCACGTCCGGGTGGGACGAGGCGGCCGACGCCCACACGGCCACGCTGCGGCGGCTCGACGAGGAGATCCACGCCCACGACGTCGTCGACGACGACTACCGGCGGACCAGCCTTGCTCCCGCCGCCACGCCTCGCCGCTCGGTCCCGCCGCCGCTCATGGTCGAGGACGACGAGGAGGACGACGTCCAGGACGACGCGATGGACCGTCCCGAGGACGACTCGGCAGGCGAGCCCGACGCGAGCGAACACGAGGCGATCGAGCCCGACGCGGTCGAACCCGATGTCCAAACGCCCGAGCGACCTCAGACCTGAGGCATTGCGCGCAGCACGGCCACGAGGTCGTCCTCGCCCACCCGCTCCGGCCAGACCGTCTCGCCGGTCACCGCGTAGAAGAACGCGCCCCGCACCGCCTCCGTCGGCAGTCCGTGCAGGCGCGCGAAGGCCAGGGCATAGGCCGCGAGCTGGAGTGAGCGGGCCCGGACGCGGTCTCCGGTGGGCGGCCGACCGGTCTTCCAGTCGACGACGACATAGCGCTCCCCCTGATAACCCTCACCGGACGTATCGTCACCGGACGTGTCGTCACCGAAGATGGCGTCGACCCGGCCCCGGATGGCGATCCCGTCGACGACCGTCTCGATCGAGGTCTCGACGTCGACCGGGGTGCGGGCCGCCCACGGACTGGCCAGGAAGTTCTCCCGCATCCGGGCGAGGTCGCGCTCGTCGCCCGGGTCGTCGTCGGCGCTCCCCGGCAGCTCGACGATGTCGACGATCGCGGCCCGCGAGTAGTGCTGCTCCACCCACGCGTGGAAGGCCGTCCCACGGCGCGCGGCCAGCGCCGGCTCGGACGGGATCGGGCGCCGCAGCTGCACGGCATACGCCTCGGGGTCGGCTGCGAGCTCGACGAGGGCCGAGGTGGACAGGTGGGCCGGCAGGTCGACGGCCGCTGGGCCGGGGTTCCGCTGCCGCTCGCGCTCGGCGAGCAGTAGGTCGATCTCGCCATCCAGGTCTCCGGAGCCCGCTGTTGGGAACGGGTCTGGGTCGGACTCGGCCGCCTCGATGGAGGACCGGACGAGGGCAGCCGAGGCGAGGATGGACCGACGCGGCAGGCGCTCCGGTGGCCAGCTGACCGCCTGACCATCGGGATCTGCGGGGTTCGTGACCGGCTCATCAGCGTCGGTGGGCGGCATCGGGTCCCAACGCAGCACCTGGGCGAGCCCACGCATGGGAAGCGGGGCCACGCCGACATCGCCCTGCTCGTCGACCAGCTCGGTGAGGAACCGGCTGGTCACCCGTGGCGTGGTCTGCGTCCCCCAGACGTGCGCCGTCAGCAGCATCGCGTGCCGCGCCCGGGTGAACGCCACATAAGCCAGCCGCCGCTCCTCCTCGATGCCGTGCGCGCCACCGGCCTCGGCGAACCGACGCGCCTCGACGGCGACCTCGGCGAGGGTCTCGGGTCGTTGCCAGGCGAAGACCGGGAGCCCGTCGCGGTCGCCGCGCAGGGCATACGGGATGCCCCCGTCGGCGAGCCCGCCCCACCACCCGCGATCGGTGGGAGTGCCGTGCACCCAGTCGCCGCCGACGACCTTGGTCCCGTATGCCGTGTGTGCGGGAAACGAGGACTCGACGAGACCGGGGACGGCGACGAGGTCCCACTCGAGCCCCTTGGCCGAGTGCACGGTCATCACCTGGACCGCGCCGGGGGCCGCCTCGATGTAGCCCTTGTCCAGGCCCCTCTCCTCGGCCAGTGCCGCCTCGAGCCAGGCCAGGAAGCCGGCGAGGGTTGGCTTGTCCGAGCTGGTCGCGAAGCCCGCAGCAACGTCGGCGAAGGCGTCGAGGTGGGCTCGCGCCGCCGCCGGGGTGTACTCGGGCCGAGCTGCCACCTCGATGTCCAGCCCGAGGGCCCGCTCGGCCTCACCGACCAGCTCGGCGAGGCCCAGCCCCGCAAGGCGACGCAACCGGTTGACCGCACCGGCCAGGCCGCGGAGCCGCTCGCGCGCCACCGGCCCGATCCGCTCGCCCGACCCACCGACCCAGCCGATCGGCGGCAGGTCGCCGACTGCCTCGACGAGACTCGGCTCGTCGGAGGAGTCGGCAGCGAGGTCGACCCGGCGGTGATCGCGGCCCGGATCGTCCAGGTGGGCGCCGTCGGGTTGGTCGCCATCGCCGCCATCACCACCATCACGGTCATCGGGGCCAGGACCGCCGCCGTGCCGGACCACCGCCGCTGCGACGGCCATCCGCTGGCGCTGCCGGGCCCAGGCCGACAGCCCGTCGAGGTCTGCGGCGCCGAGGTGACACAGCGGCCCGGTGAGCAACCGCATGAGCTGGTCGCCGCGGCCGGGGTCGGCGACGACGTGGAGCAGGGCGAGGACGTCCTCGACCTCAGGTGTCGTGAGCAGGCCGCCGAGACCCAGGACCTCATAGGGGAGGTGGCGGGCTTCGAGGGCGTCGATGACCGGCGCGAACTGGGATCGCTTGCGACACAGGACAGCGGCCGACGCCGCGGGATGGGCGAGCTGCCGCCGGGCCAGCCACTCGGCGACGAGCACGGCCTCCTGCGCAGCTGTCGTCGTCCGGGCCACCTCGACGGCGCCGGGTCCGGCACCCGGTCCGGCCTGCAGCTCGACCGCGTCGGCGCCGGCCACCGTCTCGCGCAGCGGCCCGGCCGTGGCGTTGGCCACCGCCAGGATGGCCGCGTCGTTGCGCCAACTCGTGGAGAGCGCGAGCCGGCCACCGGGCTGCACGCCGAAGACCGAGGGGAACCGGCGCAGGGTGGTCGCGCTCGCCCCGCGCCAGCCGTAGATCGACTGGTTGGGATCGCCCACGGCGGTGACCGGTAGGCAGATGCCGGGGCCGGCATACAGGGCCCGGAGCAACTCCATCTGGGCCTCGGAGGTGTCCTGGAACTCATCGAGCAGCACCGCCCGGTAGCGGGCCCGCTCGATCGCGCCGACATCGGGGAACTCACGGGCCAGCTTGGCTGCCAGAGCCATCTGGTCGGCGAAGTCCATCGCGTCGCGGGAGCGCTTGAGGGCGTCGAACCGTTCGACGATCGGCAGGATGGCTCGCCGTTCGGTCACCCTCGCCAGCACGGTCCGGGTATCGGCCACTGCCCCCTTGCCGGGTGGGATCGAGGTCAGCCGGTCCTCGACCTCGGCCAGGGCATCCTCGACCTCGGCGACACTGCGCAGGTGTTCGGCGAGCTGGCCGGCCAGGTGCACGACCGCAGCGGTAACGGACGCCTCGCCCTTGTCGACGTCGTCCATCGGCCCGTCGTAGGCCGCGACCGCCTCGGACGCGTACTGCCAGGCTGCCGCCTCGGTGAGCAGTCGGGACTCCGGTTCCCGGCCGAGCCGCAGGGCGTGCTCGCGGACCAGACGGCCGGCATAGGAGTGATAGGTCGAGACGGTCACCGTGGAGCCGAGGACCTCGACGCCGTCCTCCTCGCGTGGCTGCCAGAGCCCGGCGAGCCGCAGCCGACCGAGGCGGCGGCCGACCCGCTCGGCGAGCTCGCTGGCGGCCTTGCGGGTGAAGGTGAGCCCGAGGATCTCGTCGGGCTCGGCGTGCCCGTTGGCGACGAGCCAGACCACCCGGGCGGCCATCGTCTCGGTCTTGCCCGAGCCGGCGCCGGCCACGACGAGCGCCGGCGCGAGCGGTGCCTCGATGACGGCACGTTGCTCGTCGGTCGGCAGGTGGGTCGCGCCGATGGCACGGGCAATCTCGTCGGCGCCGTATGCCGGTCGCTCGCCGCTCACAATGCCCTCCCCTCGGGCTGCGCCGGGCAACAGGCCTTGAGTGGGCAGATGCGGCAGTGCGGTCCGGTCGTTGCCGCGAAGGTCGCGCCGCCCATCGACTCCGCCGTGTCGATGACGAGGTCCTGCGCCCAGGCCGGGTCTGGGTAGGCTGCGAGGGGCAGCTGGAGCTGAGGGACGGGTTTGGTGGTCGCCGCCTTGCCGAGCTGGAGCAGCCCGGCTCCGGCGGAGCGCTGACCGAGATCGCCGAAGGCCCCGCCCTCGACCGCGACCTGGTAGCAGCCGAGTTGCGGGTGACGGGGCAGGTCGGCCGGCTTGGGCTTGCTGCTGCCCGTCTTGTAGTCGATGACCCGCAGGTCGCCTTCCGCGTTCCGCTCGATCCGGTCGACCCGACCGGTCAACCGGGCCCGGCCGAGGGCCACGGCCATCTCGGTCTCGGCGCCCACACGCTCCCAGCCACGCGCCCGCGCCTCGGTGAAGTAGGCGGCGAGCCGCTCGACCAGCTGAGCGGCCTCGGCGTGCTTGCGCCGGTTGGCCCAGGTGGGCGGCAGCCCGAGGCGACCCCACATGGCGTCGAGCGCCGCCCGCATCGTGGCCGCGTCGGCAGTGTCGGGGTGCTCGGCCGCGACCTCGTGGACGAGGACGCCGACGTCCTTGGAGCCGACTCCCGGCTTGTCGCCGCCCCGGCTGGTGAGCAGCCACTTGAGCCCGCACTGGTGGAAGCCCTCGACGCGCGATGGCGACACCCGCACCGGCAGGTCAGCCTCGCGCAGCGGCCGGTCGTCGCTCGCGGTGGACAGCGACCACCACCGTCGCGGGTCGGCCCCCGGCACGCCCGCCCGGGCCAGCCGGGCGAGCGCATTGACGGCTGCGGCCCGCACCCGGGAGTCCTCGGCGACCACCTGCCGCCGCAGGGCGGCGACGAGGGTCGGCAGGGTCAGGGCGCGATCGACCTCACTGAAGCCCCGTCCGACGGGGTCGCCCAGGTCGTCGACCTCCGTCGGAACGGGTGCGACGACGTCCAGGTAGGGCGACGGCTGCTCGTCGTCGCTCCGGACGGCCGTCACGAGCAGTCGCTCGCTGGCCCTGGTCACGGCGACGTGGAACATGCGGGTCTCGTCGTGACGGACCGCGGCCTGGGCGGACCGCCATGAGCCGTGGCGACCGGTGACGACGTCGACCAGCTCGGCGGACCGCAGCAGCGACCCCCTCAACCGCAGGTCCGGCCAGACGCCCTCCTGGACCCCGGCCACGACGACGAGGCGCCACTCGCGCCCGGCGGCAGCAGCCGGGGTGAGCACCTCGACGGCGTCTCCTGCCGCCGACGTGGCGGCCAGGGTGTCGCCGACGACGTCCTGGCTGCGCAGGTGCTCGAGGAAGGCGTCGGGGCCGGCCGCGGGGAGCCGGTCGACGAACCGGCCGGCCGCATCGAACAGCGCCATGACCGCGTCGAGGTCGCGATCACGGCGGTCCCCCGACGGCCCGCCCGCGAGGGCCGCTTCGCGCCAGGGCCGGGCCAATGCGCTCGCCGACCACATCGCCCACAGCACGGACTCGGCGGTCACGCCGGGGGCCCACACCCGTTGCCCCGCAGTGTCATTCGTCCGCGCGCCCGCAACCCCGGCCGCGAGGACTGCACCCACCCGTCGGGCCGGGATCGCCTCGGGCCCGAAGTCGATGAGGGTGATCGGGAAACGGACGCCCTCGGCGAGCAGGTCGTCGCTGCTCCGGCCGCCGCCAGCGGCCAGCTCGATCGCCCGCAGCGACCGTCGCAACCGGCGCAGGCCGATCGTGTCGGCCCCGCCGATCGGCGAGAGCAGCGCCTCCACCACCACCTCGGGGTCGTAGCCCACGATCGATCCGGCAGCCATCGACAGGGCCGCGTCGAGGAGAAGCAAGAGCGGCCGGACAGCGGGCTCCTCGCGCACCGGCAGGTCGGTCGACGACGCCTCGACCGGCACGCCCGAGGTGGCGAGCACCCGGCGCAGGGTGGACGTCCGCGCATTGCCCCGCACGATGACGGCCATCTGGCTCCACGGCAGACCGTCGAGCAGGTGAGCCCTTCGGAAGGTGGCTGCCACGAGCGCGGCCTCCTGGGCGCCGGACCGGAGCAGGTGGGCCTCGACGACTCCCCCCTCCCGCACCGGCTGGACCTCGCGATGGCGCCGGTCGCCGAGGACGCCGACATGCCCGACGACGCGAGCCGCCGCCTCTGCGATGGCGGTGGGGAGCCGGTATGCCGTGCACAGGACCACCGTGGGCCCGTCGCCGAGTGCGGTCCAGCCGGTGGCCAGCCACCGCGGGTCGGCTCCGCGGAAGGTCTGGACGGCCGAGTCGGGGTCTCCGACGAGGACGACGTCGACGCCGGGCGCGGCGAGCACCCGGAGCAACCGGACCCCGGCCGGCGTGAGCTCCTGGGCGTCGTCGACGACGACACATCGAACCGTCTCGCGAACGCGCGCGAGGGCCT
>JBDTBX010000272.1:0-2916 GCA_039923915.1 Nostocoides sp.
GACGGACACCGTCGCGCTCCTCTCGCGGCCGTCGATGACTGCCCGTCGTGCCTTGAACACCACGTCTGGGCTCACGCCGACACCTCCTGCTGGTTCGGGGTTCGCACACCGTACGCCTCGTCGACGACCCGGTTGCGGTGCTGCCCCAGGACGCCCCCGTCGGCGGTGACCACGTCGCCGTGACGCAGGTACGGACGGGGTTCGGGCCGGCCCATTGCCACACCCGCGGGGGTCCCGGTGATGACCAGGTCGCCCGGCTCGAGGGTCATCACGCCGCTGACGTAGCACAGGATCTCCGCGATGCCGAAGATCAGCCCCGCAGCGGTGTCGTCCTGGCGGGGCTCGCCGTTGACGGCCAGCCGCAGCCGGATGTCGCCGGGGTCGCCCACCTCGTCGGGGGTGACGAGGAAAGGACCCACCGGGCATAACGTGTCGGCCTACTTGCCCTTGGTCCACGTGCCGCCGCGCTCGAGCTGGAAGGAGCGATCCGACACGTCCTGGGCCAGGACGTAGCCGGCAACGCCGGCCAGGGCCTCCGCCGGGTCGGTGACCCGCCGGAGGGTGCTGCCGATGACGACCCCGAGCTCGACCTCGTAGTCGGTGGTCGTCGAGCCCGGCAGGAGGACGATGTCGTCGGTGGGCCCGCTGAGCGACGACGACGCCTTGAGGAAGACGACCGGCTCGGCGGGGATCGCGGCGCCGGACTCGGCGGCGTGGCCGACATAGTTGAGGCCGATCCCGACGATCTTCCCGGGGCGGGCGATGGGCGGCCCGACGCGGACGCCGCTCGGCACGCTCTCCCCGGGCCCGAGGACCACCTCGCGCTCGGAACCAGCCGGGCCGAGCCGGACGGTCCTCACGAGCCACCGCCCAGGTGGTCGATGGCGATCTGGGCGCCGACCTGCTCCAGGAGCGGGCCGGGGGCGGTCATCGCCTCCTCCACGGAGGAGGCCACGTCGAGAAGGGCATAGGTGCTGGTCATACCGGCGGCGTCAGCCTGGTGGCGAGCCAGCAGGACGCGCCCGGCGACGGCGACGACGCGGATGCCGAGGCCCCGGGCGAGGCCGGCGACGGCGGCGGGCGCCTTGCCGTTGAGGGTCTGCTCGTCGAGCGACCCCTCGCCGGTGACCACGAGGTCGACGTCGGCCATCGCAGCAGCCAGGCCGGTCAGCTCGAAGACGAGCTCGGCGCCCGGCCGCATGGTTGCCCCGACCACGGAGACCAGACCGAACCCCACACCGCCTGCGGCGCCTGTGCCCGGCTCGTCGCGCCGGTCGGTGCCGGTCGCGGCAGCGACCATGTCGGCGAAGTGGCCCAGGGCGGCGTCCAGGGTCGAGACGTCCACCGCCGAGGCACCCTTCTGCGGGCCATAGACGGCGGCTGCACCCTCCGGTCCGGTCAGCGGGTTGTCGACGTCACAGGCGACGACGACCTCGGCCTCGGCCAGGGCGGGGTGCAGCCCGGACAGGTCGAGGCCGGCGGCATCGGCCAGGCCCAAGCCGCCCGGCGACACCGGCGCGCCCGAGACGGTGAGGATGCGGGCGCCGAGCGCCTCGAGCAGTCCGGCACCGCCGTCGGTGCAGGCACTACCGCCGATGCCGACGACGATTCGTCGGGCACCGGCATCGAGCGCGGCCGCGATCAGCTCGCCGGTCCCGCGGCTGGTCGCGGTGAGCGCGGCCAGCTGACCGCCCGGGAGCTGGGCCAGCCCACTCACCTCAGCCAGCTCGACGACCGCTTCGGCGCCCCGGATCCCGTATGCCGTGTCGACCGGCTCACCGGTCGGTCCGGTTGCGGTGACCGGGACCCGCGAGAACCCCGCGCCCACGGCGGCGGCGAGCGTGCCGTCGCCGCCGTCGGCGACCGGGACGACGAGCACCTCGACGCCGGGCAGGACCGAGCGGAGCCCGGTGGCGACGTGAGCCGCCACCTGCTCGGCGGTGAGGGTGCCCTTGAACTTGTCCGGGGCGAGGAGCACGCGGGTCATGGGCGCGGCCCGCTCAGTCCAGGTTGGCGAACAGGGCGGTGGGTGCGTCCTGGCCGGACTCGGCAAGGTCTTCGAACTCGGTGACGCCGGCGATGGAGACGCCCATCGACACGTTGGTCACCCGCTCGAGGATGACCTCGACGATGACCGGCACCCGGTGCTCGACGAGCAGCTTCTTGGCTTGCTCGAGGGCGGGGAGGATGTCTTCGGGGTCGAAGACGCGGATCGCCTTGCAGCCCAGGCCTTCGGCGACCTTGACGTGGTCGACGCCGTAGCCGTTGACCTCGGGGGAGTTGATGTTGTCGAAGGAGAGCTGGACGCAGTAGTCCATGTCGAAGCCGCGCTGGCTCTGCCGGATCAGGCCGAGGTAGGCGTTGTTGACCAGGACGTGGATGTAGGGGACGTTGAACTGGGCACCGACGGCCAGCTCCTCCATCATGAACTGGAAGTCGTAGTCACCGGACAGGGCCACGACGGTGTCCTCGGGCGCGGCGGTGGCCACCCCGATCGCGGCTGGGACGGTCCAGCCCAGCGGGCCGGCCTGGCCGGCGTTGATCCAGTGCCGGTCCTCATAGACGTGCAGCAGCTGGGCGGCCTGGATCTGGGACAGCCCGATGGTGGAGACGTAGCGGACGTCCTTGCCGAATGCGCGGTTCATCTCCTGGTAGACCCGTTGGGGCTTGATCGGGGTGACCTCGAAGTTGGTCTTACGCCACATCGTGGCCTTGCGCTCCTGGCACTCCTTGGCCCAGACGCCGCGGTCGGGCAGCGTGCCGGCCGTGGCGCGTTCGCGGGCGGCTTGGACGAACAGGGCCAGGGCGGCCTTGGCGTCAGAGACGATCCCGTAGTCGGGGGCGAACACCCGCCCGATCTGGGTCGGCTCGATGTCGACGTGCACGAACGTGCGGCCGGCCGTGTAGGTCTCCACG
>JBDTBX010000273.1:0-2927 GCA_039923915.1 Nostocoides sp.
AGCCGCTCGGTCATCTCGCGCATGACCCCCTCGGACTCCAGGGTGCTGATCGCTGCCGTCAGTCGGGGACAGGTCGCATAGAACATCGTCGGGAAGGGCGTGCCGTCGGGGAGCCGAGGCTCGGTGACCAGGACGTCGGGGGCGCCGCACGGGCACCGATGGCCGATGCCGGCCACCCCACGGACGGCCCGCCCGAGCTGCCGCTGCGTGCGTTCGAGGTCACCACCGGTGGGGGCCGGCCACCCCTTGTGCTCGGTCAGCGGGGTCGACGGCGGCGTCGACGGCCGGGTCGACGGCTGGCTCACGGGTTGGCGGCGGGCGCGTCGGCCACCCGCATCGACTCCCAGAGCCGGCCGTACCACGGGTGGTCATCGCTCGAGGCCGGAGCCGTGGCGAGCGTGGAGTCGATGGGGGCGGCGGGGTCGGCGTCGATGACGGTGTAGGACGTCTCGCCGACCTTGACGAACTTGAGCCGCTCGCGGGCCTGCTGCTCGACGTAGGCGTTGTCCGTCCACTGGGCGTGCGCCGTCGTCAGTTTGGCGACGTCCTTCTTCTGCTGGGCAACCGTGTCACGAAGGGCGCTGATCTGGCTGCGCTGGGCGAGGTAGGCGTGCACCGTCGGGGTGAGCAGGATCGCGAGCACGACGAACACGGTGCCGAGCACGAGCAGCCGGCGGGACAGCCAGGGCGAACCAGCCGGCGGGGTGGATCCGGTTGCCGAGGGCGAGGAGCGGGGAGCCCGGGGCGCGCCCGGCCGGGTCTGCGACCGGGCGGCGGGACGGGTCGCCGAGGTCGAGCGGGCACTCGTGCGTCGCCCGGCCCCGGGACCCGAAGTCGCCATCGGTCAGCCCTTGGCCCGGCTCGTGGTCGCAAACCGCGGGAAGGCCCCGGCACCGGCATACACGGCGGCGTCGTCGAGCTCCTCCTCGATGCGCAGCAGCTGGTTGTACTTGGCCACCCGCTCCGAGCGGGCCGGTGCACCGGTCTTGATCTGACCGCAGTTGGTGGCGACGGCGAGATCGGCGATCGTGGTGTCCTCGGTCTCGCCCGAGCGATGGCTCATCATGCAGCGGTAGCCGTTGCGGTGGGCCAGGTCGACGGCGTCGAGGGTCTCGGTGAGCGAGCCGATCTGGTTGACCTTGACGAGCAGCGCGTTGGCCGTGCCGGTCGCGATGCCCCGGGTCAGCCGCTCGGGGTTGGTGACGAAGAGGTCGTCGCCGACGATCTGGATCTGGCTGCCGAGCCGGTCGGTCAGCGCCTTCCAGCCGTCCCAGTCGCTCTCGTCGAGCGGGTCCTCGATCGAGACGAGGGGGTAGGCGTCGACGAGCTCGGCGTAGTAGTCGATCATCTCGGCGCTGGTCTTGGTGGCACCTTCGAAGGCGTAGCCGCCGTCGTCGTGGAACTCGCTCGCCGCGATGTCCAGGGCCAGACCGATGTCGGTCCCGGCCTTGTACCCGGCCTTGTCGATGGCCACGAGAATGAGGTCGAGGGCAGCCCGGTTGGACTCGAGGTCGGGGGCGAAGCCACCCTCGTCGCCGAGGCCGGTGGCCAGCCCGCGCTCCTTGAGCACGTCCTTGAGCGCGTGGTAGACCTCGGCGCCCCAGCGCAGCGCCTCCTTGAAGGAGGGTGCGCCGATCGGGGCGATCATGAACTCCTGGATGTCCACGTTGGAGTCGGCGTGGCTGCCGCCGTTGAGGATGTTCATCATCGGCACCGGAAGGAGGTGCGCGTTGGGGCCGCCGACATAGCGGAACAACGGCAGCCCCGCGGACTCGGCAGCGGCCGTGGCCACGGCGAGCGAGACGCCGAGGATGGCGTTGGCGCCGAGGGCGGACTTGTTGTCCGAGCCGTCGAGGGCCAGCATCTCGCTGTCGACGAGCCGCTGCTCGCTCGCGTCGAAGCCGAGCAGCTTGGGCCCGATCTCCTCGAGCACGGCGTCGACCGCGTCTTCGACGCCCTTGCCGTTGTAGCGGCCCTTGTCGCCGTCACGGCGCTCGACGGCCTCGAACGCACCGGTCGACGCGCCGGCCGGCACCGCTGCCCTCGCGATGGTGCCGTCGTCGAGGGCGACCTCGACCTCGATGGTGGGGTTGCCGCGCGAGTCGAGGATCTCGCGAGCGCCGACTGCCTCGATGCTGGCCACAAGGGCCTCCTGAAATGGTGCGAACGGGTTCGCCGACGAGCCTAGCCGCCGCGGTGCACCATTCCCCTGACCGACCCACCTCCGTCACCTCACCTTCCCTTCGAACGCCGGAATCCAGCGCCACGTAGCGCGGGAGTACCGCCAGAGTCAGCGGCGGACGCCCCGCGAGGCGGTAGGCCACGGCGTCGACCGTCGCCAGGTCGCCTCGAACGCCATCACCAGGCTGGCTGCGAGCGAGGCGTGCTCGACGTAGATGTTCGTCGCGGTCAGTTGATCGGCTACCGGGTCGGTCAGCGAGAACAGTGCCCGCTCCCCATCAATGACGCACATCTTCATCGGCACGACCTCGGCGACGCGGGCCTGCTCCCCCGCCGCGACGTACCGGTCGATCTCACCCACGAGTTCCGGATCGGCCAGCACTGTCGACTCGTAGACACAGCGCACGTCGCCGCCGTCCACAGCCAGCCGCTGGGTCGCACCGAGGCCTTCGGCGTCGGTGGCGGTAACGAACGGCGGGCGCGTCCAGACGAGCAACTGCCGCTGCGCCTCATCGCGCATCTGGTTGAACCGGAGGGCGAGCAGGGCCCGGACGCGCACGACGGAGACGAACTCCAGTGCCGAGCCCTCGTCGCGGCCGGACGCCCAGGTGTCGCGCAGGTCGTCGGCGAGCACCGACGCGTCCCGACTCAGCGCGTCGAGCTCGTCGCGCCTGGTCGCCACCAGCAGCTCGACGGCCGCATCGGGGCTGGTGGCAGTGAACCGCCGGACCGCTCCCTGCACCGGC
>JBDTBX010000274.1:0-5076 GCA_039923915.1 Nostocoides sp.
CACGGTCGTCGACGACGTGTTCATCGGCAACGGGGTCAGCGAGCTCATCTCGATGGTGCTCCAGGCGTTCGTCGACGACGGCAACGAGATCCTCGTGCCCGCGCCGGACTACCCACTCTGGACCGGAGCGGTCACCCTCGCCGGTGGGACACCGGTCCACTACCGGTGCGACGAGACCAACGGGTGGACTCCCGACCTGGCCGACATCGAGGCCAAGATCACCGACAACACCCACGCCCTGGTGATCATCAACCCCAACAACCCGACAGGCGCGGTCTACAGCGAGGCGACCGTCAGGGCCCTCGTCGACATCGCCCGGCGCCACGACCTGGTTGTCATGGCCGACGAGATCTACGAGAAGATCCTGTTCGACGACGCGGTCCACCACCACGCCGCGACCTTCGCCGGCGACGACGTCCTGTGCCTCACCTTCAGCGGCCTGTCCAAGGCCTATCGGGTGTGCGGTTACCGCGCCGGCTGGGTGATGATCTCGGGGCCGAAGCACATGGCCGAGGACTTCCTCGAGGGCCTGACCCTGCTCGCGAACATGCGGATGTGCGCCAACGTCCCCGCACAGCACGCGATCCAGACCGCGCTCGGCGGCTACCAGTCGATCAACGAGCTCATCGTCCCCGGCGGCCGGTTCTACGAGCAGGCCAAGCTCGCGTCGCGCCTGCTCAACGAGATCCCGGGTGTCAGCTGTGTCGAGCCCCAGGGCGCGCTCTACTGCTTCCCGCGCCTCGACCCCGACGTCTACCCGATCGAGGACGACGAGGCGTTCGTCATCGACCTGCTCCGGGCCAAGAAGATCCTCGTCACCCATGGGACCGGCTTCAACTGGTTCGCGCCCGACCACTTCCGCCTGGTCACGCTTCCCGACGTCGACATCCTCACCGAGGCCATCGGCAGGATCGCGGAATTCCTTGCCACCAAACGGAACTGACCGTATGCCGCCCGCTCACCAGTACCCCGACGCGCGCCTTCTCGCGGCCATCGCCACCGGAGGTGTGGTGGGTTCCTTGGGGCGGTATTGCGTCGGGCTGGCCTTGCCCCATCCGGCGGGCGGCTGGCCGTGGTCGACGCTGACGGTCAACCTGACGGGCGCCCTGATGATGGGCCTGCTCGTGGAGTTCCTCGTCGCCCGTCCGGGGGCGCACCGGCTGGCCCGGCCGTTTCTGGCCGTCGGCGCCCTCGGCGGCTGGACGACGTTCTCCACCTTCGCCGTCGACGTCATCCAGCAGTCCCACGCCGGTCACGGCGGTCTCGCCGCGGCATACGTCATCGGGTCCGTCGTCGCCAGCGTCGCGGGGGTCGCAGTGGGGTCCGTTGTGGGGCAACGGATCTGGGAGCACGAAACCGAGGGCGACGCATGACGACGCTGCTCGTGGCCCTCGGCGCGGCCCTCGGCGCGCCGTCGCGCTACCTCGTCATGCACGCTCTCCGCACCCACCTGCGCACGACGGCCGTGGCCGGAACGATCACGGTCAACGTCATCGGGTCCCTCATCCTCGGCTGGGCCGTGTCGACCGGGCTGCACGGCTCGGCGCTCGGCCTCGTCGGCACCGGGTTCTGTGGTGCCCTGACCACGTTCTCGACGTGGGGCCTGGAGCTCTGGGAAGCCTGGGTCGACGGCGAACGACGCCACGCTCTCGCCAATCTCGTCCTCAGCCTCACCCTCGGGATCGGCGCCGCGTGGCTGGGCTGGGCGCTGGCGCGGTAGGGCTAGGGTCGGTGCCCATGCAGCATCCCGACCGAGACGCCGAACCCCTCGACGTCCTCGGTCAGTTCAGCGAGGTTCCGGAGGACAACCCGATCCCGGGTCGGCGCGGCATCCTGCTCACGTCGGTCGGGTTCGTCGGCCTGGCCGTCCTCGGCTCCGTCGGATTCGTGAGCGGCGCCGTCTGGGGTTCGGCGCACGAGCCCGACCTGGACTACGGCAATCTCGCGGCCGAGATCGCCATCAAGATCGGGTATGCCGCGCTCTGGGGCGCCCTCGTCGCCGCGGTGTTCGTGGCACTGGCGCTCGCCGTCGTGGGCTGGTTCTGGATCAAGGCTCGCCTCGCCGAGCGCCGCGCCGGGTCCCAGCCCGCCCCGCTCACGGTGGCCAAGCGGCCGCGGGCCGGCCGTGTGGCTCCCCCGCGCCACCACTAGGTCGTCGGGGCCGCAGGCTACTTCAGCTCACTGCTGGACAGGCCGAGGAGTCGCCGGGCCACGACGAGCAGCTGGATCTGCTGGGTGCCCTCGAAGATGTCGAGGATCTTGCTGTCACGGGCCCACTTCTCGAGCAGTTCACCCTCGCCGTAGCCGGTCGCCCCGCACAGCTCGACACAGGCCAGGGCGATGTCGACGCACGTGCGCCCCGCCTTGGCCTTGGCCATCGAGGCCTCCATCGAGTTGGGGGTGCCGTTGTCGGCGAGCCAGGCCGCCCGCAGCGTGAGCAGGTAGGCAGCCTGGTACTCGGCCTCCATCGCGCCGAGCCGCGCCGCCGCGGCCGACTGGGCGTTGAGCGGGCGGTCGTTGTCGAGCTGAATCCCCTGGCTTGCCAGGAGTTCGGTCACGGTGTCGAGGCAGCCGCGAGCCAGCCCGCAAGCCATCGCCGCCACGAGCGGTCTGGTGTTGTCGAAGGTCTGCATGGCGCCGCCGAAGCCGCCTGCCCCGGTCCCCCCGACTCCTCCGTCGCCGTCGGAACCGTGGGCCCACATGCGGATCTCCGGGTCGCCGAGCAGGTCCTGGGCGGGCACCCGGCAGTTGTCGAGGTGGAAGGCGGCAGTATCGGACGAGCGGATGCCGAGCTTGCGTTCGAGCCGGACCAGGGTGAGCCCGGGGTTGGACTTCTCGACGACAAAGGACTTGATCGCCTGCTTGCCGAGCGACCGGTCGAGGGTGGCCCACACGACGACGAGCTCGGCCCGGTCGCCGGCGGTGACGAAGATCTTCTCGCCGTTGAGGACGTAGTCGTCCCCGTCGCGCACCGCGGTCGTCCGGATGGCGCCGGAGTCGGACCCGGTGTCCGCCTCGGTGATCGCCATCGCCGCCCACCGGTTGCCGTAGCGCGCCTTCTGCTCCTCGCTCGCCACCGCCGCGATGGCCGCATTGCCCAGCCCTTGGCGCGGGATCGACAGGGTCAGGCCGACGTCGCCGCGGCAGGTCTCCATGATGGACAGGACCGAGGACAGGTTGGCGCCGTTGCGGACTGCGCTGCGGCCGGCATCGTGGGTGGCGTCTCGGGTGGCCGTCGCGGCCCCCGCACCCTGACCGGTGCCCGAGGCGGCCAGGCCGTCGATGACCGCCGAGACGAGGTCGAGTTCGCGCGGGTAGGCGTGCTCGGCGAGGTCGTACTTGCGCGAGATCGGTCGCATGACCTCCTCGGCAAACCCGCGGGCCTGCTGGATGAGGGGGATCATCTTCTGGGGAACTTCGAGGTCGATCAAGGTCGGCTGCTCATTTCCGGGCTGTGCTGGGACTGGGGGCGATGTCGTGTGCCGGGTACGCGGCATACGTGCAGGAGTCAGGCGAGGAGGGCTCCCTCGAGCAGGCCGGCGCCGCGCAGGTCGCGGAACCACCGTTCGTTGTCGAACTCCTTGACGAAACCGTGGCCGCCGAGCATCTGGACGGCGCTCGAGCCGATCCAGGCACCGTGACGGGCGGTGAGAGCGCGGGCGTTTCCGATGAGCGGCGCCGCGTCGAGGCCGTGGTCGAGCCGGGCCGCTGCCCGCCACGTGACGAGGCGCAAGGCATCCAGCTCGACGGCGATGTCGGCAATCGTGAAGGCGACCGCCTGACGGCGGCCGATGGCCTCGCCGAACGCCTTGCGCTCGTTGACGTACGGGATGAGTTGGTCGAGCACAGCCTGCGCGGTGCCACACGCCATCGCCGCCCAGGCCAGTCGTCCGCGGCGGACTGCATCCAGGTGATCCGCAGTCCCACCAAGGAGATTCGCCGCCGGAACGACGGCATCGGTCAGCACGACACGGCCGGTCCGGGCCGCGCGCAGCCCCATCGCCGGGTCGTCCTGGACGGACAGTCCCGGGGTCCTGGGCTCGACGATGACGAGCCGGGGCGCGCCGCCGACCATCGCCGACACGATGATCAGCTCCGACTCGGCCGCGCCGGGCACGAGCGCCTTGACTCCGTTGAGGACGAGGTCGTCGCCGCGGGCCACACCGGTGGTTCGGGGTTGGAGTGGGTCGAACAGGGGCTGCGGCTCCATCATGGCGAGCGCGGCATACGCCGGGGGGTTGTCGCCGGTGAAGGCAGGCAGGTACGTGGCCTGCTGGACCGCGGATCCGTAGGCCGACAGGGCTGCGGCCACTGCTGCGGGAGCCATGAGCGCAGCCGCGATGCCCATGTCGCCGCGGGCCAGCTGCTCCATGACCAGGCAGGTGGCGACCGACGAGCGCTCCTCGGCGATGCCGTCGAGCTCGGCCGGGACGCCGACGAGGACGAGCCCCATCTCGGTGGCTGCCTTGCGCACGGTGTCGGGGACGGCGCGGTCGGTGTCGGCCTGGGCAGCAGCGGGGCGGATGACCTCCTCGGCAAGCTCGCGCGCAGCATCACGGAGCATGGCTTGGTCCTCGGTGGGGTTGAGGTCGAAGAGCCGCCCGGGCTTGCTGACAGCCGCCCGGGTGGGGTCGCCGGAGCCGGGCATGACCGGGTAGCTGCGCCGGGCCGCGGCGTCAGCGAGCCGGAAACCGTGCCTGCTGGACGCGTAGAGCGCGCGCTCGACGCGGCTGCGCACCTCTGACCGGTTCATGACGGGCAACCCGCCGACCTTGGTCAGGGCGCGCAGGCCGATCCGCTGCGCCTGGGCGGCCAGCGACTTCGGCGGCACGGTCTGGGTCATCTGTTTGTCGCTCCTAGTATTTACCCGATACTTCGAGTGTTCGGTACCGAGAGTAACGCATCATCACCCGGTCCGCGAGGTCCGCTCTCCGCCCGACCACAGGGCCGAAAATGAGACGATGCCGTTCTAGTCTTGATTCATTCAGGAGAATGCGCGAGGCTCGGGGGGTGCCCACCACTGTCGAACTCGAGACCCGGCTGCGCGGCGTCGCGCTGCGCGTCACGCGTCCTCGG
>JBDTBX010000275.1:0-2804 GCA_039923915.1 Nostocoides sp.
AGGGCGACGAGCAGTCCGGTGACTGCGGCATCCTGACCGACGACAGCCTTGGCGACCTCGGCCCGCACGCGCAGTAGGGCAGCGCGCGCTTCGGGTGCGGCGGGTTCGGGTGCGGCAGGCTGGGGCGCGGGGTTCTCGGTCATGGGCGGTGGGCCTTCTCCTCGAGGTCGGACAGGTCTTGGGCGAGCCGCACGAGGGCGGCGTCATCGGTGGGTTCGGGGCCAGCGACAAGGTCGACGACCTCGCTGACGGGGCGGCCGGAGGCGGCAGAGATGGCGCGGGCGACCGTCTCGACCGAGTCACCACGGCGCAGACCGAGTCGGGATCGGAGCCGGTCGAGCGTCGCGAGCCTGAGCACGGCGGCGGCGCGCGGACGGTCCTGCGCCCGGCGATAGAGCCGTCCACGGCTCTCCGTCGTCTCCACTGCCCGAACGACCACGGGCAGGGGTTCACGCACGAGGCGTCCCAGGCGCCGCCCTCGAATGAGCGCGAGCACGATGAGCGAGGTCGCGAGCAGGGCAAGGGATGGGGCGAGCCAGGGGGGAAGGAGTCCGTGGTCCTCGACGTCACCCGACGCGGAGCCGGCGAGGTCGGCGACATCGGGCTGGTACCAGAGGAGCCGCTGCGACTCGCCGAGCAGCCGAAGGGCGATGGCCGCGTTGTCCTCGTCGGTGATCGTGCCGTTGGTGAACCCGGTGGTGCTCCCCACGATCGTCATCGGCGGGTGGCTCGAGGTCGACGGCAGCTCGAGCAGGCCCGCGCCGTGATTGCCCTCACCCTCGCGTTGGCCGTCCTCGGACTGCAACGCCAGCGGGAAGCACACCTGCGCGCCGGTTGAGGTGGCGCCAGGCTCATAGCGTGTGTCGATGCCGATGAGCGAGTCACCCTCGTCGATGGTGTCGGTCGCGCATCGGCTCTCGACCTGGATTGCCGCGCCGATCGGGAGGGCGGTCGCGTCGGCGCGCAGGGCCCGCAGCTGTGACGTCGAGGGGGACAGCACGACGATGCGGTGGACGCCGAGTGACTCCTGGCGCAACGTCGTGGCTGCGGCAGCGCCGAGGTTGCTCGTGTTGGCGACGACGATGCTCGTGTCGGCGTCCCTTTGGCGCAGGGCCTTCGACAGGTCGCCGATGGACGTCGAGATCTGCACATCGACGCCGTTCTGCTCCAGCACCGCCACGAGGGCTGCACCACCGGGTGCCCCGACGCCCTCAGGGTCCATGGCGCTGCCCGGTGGGGTCGTCGCGATGGCGATGGCTGCGAGGGCGCCCACGCCCAGCACGACGGCGAGCAGCCACAGTCCGGCCCGGCGCCACCGCAGCACGGCAGTCACGTGAGGGCCCCGGTGAGAACAGGGCGGGCACTGCTGAGGCGGTCCTCGAGCGCGAGCAGTGCGCGGGCGTCGTCCTCACTTGCTCGGTCGTGCCCGTAGCGCACCGCGTCGAACCGGTCGGCCCCCGAACGCACGGCCGCACCCTCGGCGGGGAAGGCCCGTGACAACTCGATCGAAGCCTCGTGGGCAGTCCTGCCCGGAAGCTCGTCGAGGATGGTTCGCTCCACCCCCGAGGCGACGATCGCCCGGTAGCCGTCGAGGACGACGGTGTCCCAGTCGCCGGCTCTCTCAGCGCTTTTCGCGCGACCTCGGTATGCCGTCGCGTCGACTCCCCGTTCGTCGAGGACTTCCCGTCCGGTCCCGGAGCGCCTCGCCCGAGCCTCAGGTCGCAGGAGGAGGGCCACCACGAGCCCGATCACCGCAACGGCGACGAGAAGAACCATGAGGAGGATCCACGGCGGTAGCCCCGGCCCTGAGGTGTTGAAAAGCCCCAGCAACCACTCACGGAAACGGTCCCAGAGACTGGGCTCCACGGCATACCGAGGCTTGGAAAGCTCCTCCTCGAGAAGGCGACGGCCTTCGCTTCGGGAGGGATCCAGCGGTGGCGTGTCGAGGAGCAGCGAGGGCAGTGTCATGCCTGAGCGGTGGGCCAAGGTGGTGCCGCCGTGCCCTGAGCGGTCTGGATGAGCTGGACGTCAAGGCCCTCGCGCCGGATGCGGTGGTCGACATAGAGCAGGGCGTCGAGGCCGGCCGTGATGGGGGTGGTGATGGCGCCGGCGATGACTCCGCTGACGCCGGTGAGGATGGCCTGCCAGACATACATCTGGTCGAGGGGGATGCCGGTGAAGGCCAGAGCCGCGCCGAGGATGGACACGGGCGCGGTGATGAGTCCCCCGATGATGCCGATGGCCAACGCGGCGAGCAGGCGGATCCCGAAGAGGCGCCAGAACAGATTGCCGCCGGTGAGGCGCCAAGAGCGTGCGAAGGACTGGCCGACGCTGAGGTTCTCGAGGATGAGCGACGGAGTCACGAAGGCAAGTCGTGTCCAGAGGAAGGCCATCGCCACGAACGCGATCAGGGCGGCGAACAGCAGCAGGGCAACCCCGGCCGCGATGGTGCCTTCGTTGCCGGCGGTTCCGCCGGCGACGAGGAGGCCGACGGGGATGGCGATGATGAGAGCGATGGTGACCATGAAGATCAACGAGGTCAGCAGAGTCGCGCCGATGAGCGCCCAGATGCGTCGGACCGTCCCGCGCCACGTCTCACCAGCGCTGACCTTGAGTCCAAGGACCGCCTGACCGATGACGTAGGCGAGGAATCCGGCGAGCAGGATCGTCGAGAACCAGGACCCGATCGAGGGGATGAGGGAGCCCAGAGAGCCGACGAGTCCAACGGTGTCGTTGCTGACCGACTGCTCCAGCGAGACCGACTGCTCCTGGCTGGAGACCCACGCGCCGAGCGCTGTGAACGG
>JBDTBX010000276.1:0-3247 GCA_039923915.1 Nostocoides sp.
TATCCGGGTCGAAGCGAGCAGGTGGGCGTCAACGAGCTGAGACCCCTGCCCCACAGCCGGAGCCGCTCCACCATCACCCGCACCTCCCGATCGGTGGGCACGTCGGTGGAGTCCAACCCGTCGAGCAGTGCGAGCACGGTCGCCCGGTTCGTGGGAGTTGCCGACGGCCAACTCCCCGATGACGAACGGGTGGGTCAGCACCTCCCCGACATCGAGAAGCTCTACCAGGTCCGGGTCACCGATGTTGAGGTGGTCGACCCAGATCGGCGTGTCGACGAGGATCACGCAGGCCTACGCCTCACGGCCGCCGACGCATCGGGGTCCGAGCCGCCCAGTCGCGCCAACCGGCGGGCGCTCTCGCGAGCGATGAGCGCCTTGAGTCCCTCACGCACCAGAGCCGAGCGCTCCGTCGTCCCGGTGAGCTCCCTGGCGCGATCGAAGAGGTCGTCGTCCACGGTGACGGTGGTTCGCATCGCACACTCCTGCATCTGGAACTGCATCAATTGATGCCGTCCCGCATACCTCTCCGGTCAGGCGTCGCGAGGCGGAGCACAGGGTTCAGCCCAGGATCTTGTCCAGGGTCATCGGCAGGTCGGTGAGGCGTCGGCCGGTCGCGTGCCGGACGGCGTTGGCGACCGCGGCGCTGACCCCGGTGATGCCGACCTCGCCGGCGCCGACGATACCGAGTGGCATGGTCGGGTCGGGGTCGTCGAGGGTGAGGATGTCGATCCGCGGGATGTCGGCGTGGACCGGGACGTGGTACTCGGCCAGGCTCGGATTCATGATCCGGCCGGTGCGGGGATCGATGATCGTCTCCTCCCCGAGTGCCATCCCGATCCCCATGACGATCCCGCCGCGCAGCTGGCTGCCTGCGAGCTTGGGGTTGACGACCCGGCCGATGTCGAAGACGCCGAGCCAACGGCTCACCCGCAGCTCACCGGTGTCGGCGTCGATCCGGATCTCGCAGTAGTGCGCGCCGGTGGCCGCTTTCATCCACCGGCGGGAGTCGATGATCAGCTTGCCGATGAACCGCGCCTGACCAAGCATCGCGCGGGGGCCGTTGTCGGCGCCGATCTGCACGGTGAGCGAGGGCTGCCCCGCGGCCGCCAGGACGTCGGCGATCGGGCTGCCGGCCGACGTCCCGGTCTTGACAGCCATCGCGTCGATCTTCCTGCGCAGGGCGGTGCAGGCTCTCTCGACCGAGCCGGCGACGCTGGCCGTCTGGCCAGAGCCACCCGCGCCCGGCCCGGTGGGCAGGTGCGACGCGCCGTAGCCGATCACCACGTCGACAGGGTCGATGCGCAGCAGGTCGGCGACCACCTGGCTGATCGCGGTGGCCGAGCCCATTCCCATCTCGTGGAAGGCGCAGTCCAGCCGCACCTGACCGGTGACGTCGGCGGTCAGGCGCACGTTGGCCGGGAACTCCCACGCGGGGTGGATGGCAGCCGCAACTCCCCAGCCCACGAGGTCCTTGCCGTCGCGGCTTCCGGAAGGGGGCCGGTCTGCCCAGCCGAACACCTCGCGTCCGCGCTCGAGGGTCTCGGCGAGCCGCCGGTGCGAGTACGACGCGCGGCTGATCGGCCGGTGCTCCCCCGGCTGGTTGCGCAGCCGCAGGTCGACCGGGTCCAGGTCGAGGGTGACGGCGAGCTCGTCGATGGCCGACTCCACGGCATATGTGCCCTGGGTCTCCCCCGGGGCCCGCATCGCGGTGTTGGACATCAGGTCGAGCTCGACGATCGACTGCTCGGCGAGGATGGTGTCGGCACCGTAGAGGTCCAGGCTGCACGCGACGATCTGCTCGGGACCGCCGCCGACCCGGCCCCTGCGGGAGACCGAGCTGTGGATGAGCGCCGTCAGATGGCCGTCGGCTGTGGACCCGAGGGCGACGCGCTGCCGGGTGGGCGTGCGCCCGCCGACGGTGCGGTAGACACCCTCCCGGCTCAGCGCGAGCCGGACCGGGCGGCGGACCACGCGGGCCGCCATGCAGGCGATGATCGTGCCGGCCCAGACCTTAGACTTGCCGCCGAAGGCCCCGCCCACGAAGGGCGAGACGACATGCACGTCGCCCGCCGGAATGGCGAACGCCCTGGCGAGCACCTTCTGGGACCAGTCCAGGTTCTGGGTGCCCTCGTGGACGGTGAGCCGGTTGCCCTCCCACCACGCCGTCGTCGTGTGCGGCTCGATGGCGTTGTGGTTCTGCTGCGGGGTGGTGAAGATGAGGTCAACCTGGACCGGCGCCGCGGCGAAGGCGGCTCGCGCATCACCGCGCTTGCCGGACAGCTCCGGCCCGGCCGGGAGCCCACGGACCGGCTTGGCCAGGGCCTGGGATCCCTGGAAGTCGGCTGTCAGGAGGGAGGTCTCGTATGCCGCCTCGACCAGACCGGCCGCGCGCTCGGCCGCCTCGATCGTCTCGGCGACGACAACGGCCACCGGCTGTCCGTCGACGTGGATCTCCTCGGTGTTGAGGAACGGGATCGAGCTGCCGACACCCATCGTCGACAGGTCCATCGGGTTGAGCCGGGTCGGTGGCGGGGTGAGGACCGGGGCGTTGAGGTGGGTGAGGACCGCGACGACGCCGGGCTGGGCGGTGGCGGCCGTGGTGTCGATGCGGGTGATCCGGCCCCTCGAGATCGGCGCGTGGACGAGCACGGCATACGTGACGTCGGGGACGTCGTGGTCGCCGGCGAACGGCGCCGTCCCGGTGACCTTGGCCAGACCGTCGATCCGGTCGAGAGGGGCGCCCAGCGGCCGGCCGGGAGTGGTGGACGGGCGGGCCGGGGCCGATGTCGGCGCAGTCGGGGAGAGTGGGACCGTGCTCGGCCGCTCGGGGGCGATGGTCATGCCGCACCTCCTTGGTCACGCAGCTGTCGGAGGACCGCGCTGATGGTCCGCACGGCGAGGCCGACCTTGAAGGCGGTGTCGGGACCCGGCCTCGCGGCTGCCAGCTCGGCTTCGGCGGCGGCGTCCAAGGCCGCGTCGGAGGCCGGTCGGCCGGTGAGGTGCTCCTCGAGAACCGTTGCGCGCCACGGCTTGTGGGCCACTCCCCCGAGCGCGACCCGGACCCCGCGGACCGTGTCACCGTCGAGGTCGAGCGCGGCTGCCACCGAGATGAGCGCGAACGCGTACGAGGCGCGGTCACGGACCTTGCGATAGCGGGAGCGCTGCGCCATGGCCAGCCCGGGGATGCGCACGGCGGTGACCAGTTCGTCCGGGTCGAGGGTGGTGTCGAGGTGGGGCGTGTCGCCCG
>JBDTBX010000277.1:0-3739 GCA_039923915.1 Nostocoides sp.
CCTGCACCACGCCTGCGAGAAAGTCGGACCCAGCGTTTGCACTTTCATCGAGCGGTGTGGCATCGCGCGCGCCGTAGTAGCCGACCGCCGAACCGCTGACAAAGACCTTTGGCTTCTCCTGCGCCGCCGCCATCGCCTTGATTAATCCGCGCGTACCGACAACCCGAGTGTCACGAATTTGCCGCTTGTAGTCATCATTCCAACGCTTGCCGGCGATCGAAGCCCCGGCGAGGCTGATCACGCCCCAGGCGCCATCGAGTTGCGCGGCCCAGGGGCCAGACTCGGCGGGCGTCCAGGAGATATAGTCGGCGGCACCGGGCACTTTCGTCCGCGCCGAGTCGGGGTTACGGCTGAAAACCACAACATCATAACCCCGCGCGATCAGCCCCTTACAGACTTCCCTGCCGATCAACCCTGTCGCGCCGGTGACGATAACTCGTTTACCCGTTGCCATCTCTACACCTCCCTACGCTCCACGTGCCCATTACCTCTTGTACTCTAGCACAAGCAATGAATACGCACAATAATTGAACAGGTTACAATAGCAATTTCCCGCCACGGTCTTCCTTTTCCAGCACCAATCGCGTCGCGTTACTGTTGAAGTACGGATGCGGAAGAGCAAAGACAAATCGGCCACCGAGCTTGATACGTTTGTACAGCGCATTGCATAGCGGGGAGATCGTGGTCATGTCCATCAGGGCCATGTTGCAGACGGCACCATTGAAACCTCCTGTACCAGGGGCCAGCAATTGCGCTTCATCGGTGGCATCAACCAGCCGATAGCCGATCGTCCGGCGTTCTCTATTGTCCGCGCCCGTGCGCGATTCAGAAATGTTGCACTCAAATCAGTAGCGACGACCCGCGCGCCCAGGTGCGCTAGTCGCCACGCAAACTGCCCATTACCGCAGGCGACATAGGAATGTCTCGCCCTGCTGCGGTGCAAGCAGGCGGTCGGTCGACGGACCGATGAGGACGCGATGGAATGCGTTCCACGCACCCATCTGCGTATCCCAGAAATAGGCCTTTGCCTCCCACAATTCCTGCGTCTCGCGCGTCAGCGCAGCGGGATCGTGCGCAGTCCCCTCATCTTGCACCGCATCGCCCTCCTATCAGATCAACCAACGGAGAGATCGCCGCAGTCGTCGCAAGTTGGGGACCATAGGTGAAAGGGGCACCTGTGGGCCGTATCGAAAGGACAGTAAGGGCGGTCAATCCTGTGTCTCTCTCGCGGTTTGTGGTACAACAATGGCGAACTGCCAGGAGGCGGCAACCGGAGGAAGCGGGGATGGCTACGATTCTGGTCGTCGAGGACGAAACCGATATCAACAACCTCATCCGTTCGCAATTAGAGGCGGAGGGGCACACCGTCCATCAGGCGTTCGATGGGCTAACCGGACTGGCACTTGTCGGGCAAACACGTCCGGATCTGGTCATTCTGGACTGGATGCTCCCACGCCTCGACGGGTTAGCGGTCTGTCGGCAAATTCGTCAGGATTACCTTGTACCGATCATCATGCTAACAGCGCGTTCGGAAGAGATTGATCGGGTACTGGGCCTCGAGGTCGGCGCCGATGATTATGTCGTCAAGCCATTCGGGATTCGCGAACTAATGGCGCGGGTACGGGCGCTTCTGCGCCGTGTTGCCCTCGATGCAACCGCGATCGATCCAATAGCCCCCGGCGTGGCGAGCGAGGGCAACAACGACGCGGCGATGCCACCCGCACCACCACCGATCGTGCGCGGCGACCTACGGATCGATCTCGCCGACCGGGTCGCCACACTCGATCATGAGGAAATCGACCTGACACTGAAAGAGTACGAGTTACTGGTGCTGCTTACCTCGCACCCCGGACGAGCCTTCAGTCGCGATTTCCTCCTCGAACGGCTCTGGGGCGACGACTACGAAGGGTTCGACCGGACGGTCGATACCCACATCATGCGTCTCCGCAAGAAACTCGGCCCAATAGGAGAGAAGATTGCCACCGTCTGGGGGGTCGGTTACCGCTTCGTGGAGTGACGAAGGGACGATCTCACCGCAGAGTCCCAGAGGAACGGAGGGCCGCAGAGGGAAACGCTGTAGCGTAGCGGCGTGGACGAAGAGGGCGTAGCGCAACGAGATCTCGCTATTGTTGTTCATGCTTACTCCACTCCCTTTCGGTTCCGTGCGCTCTGTGCGTTATCCCGCTCTCGTCTGCGTGCCTCTGCACCTCTGCGGTGAAATCTAACGGAGTATGGTAATGAATCGCCGGTATGGACCGCGACCAGGAGGGCCGCTGCGCCGTGATGACGCGCCGCGCGATGGTCGGCCACGCTCGGCGGAGGAGTTGCGAACGGCGCTGGCACGGCTCGATCGCGCGCCCTATCCGGCCTATAAAGAACTGCGCGGCACCTGGGCACTCGGCGCCATCACTCTATTCATTGACCATGTGCAGGGCGATCCGTTCGCCGCCCCATCGCGCGTCCGGGTGCGGGTGTCGCGCACCGAAAAGGGTGCGCCAGAACGGTCGCTCGATGGCGATAGTCGCGCCCGTCGTGTCGCGCTGGCCGACTTCCTGGCGCGGAAAGGTGGACATGCGGTCGAGCGGCATGCGCGGCGTGGCCAGGGCTCCGGTAAATCTGGCGAGGTGCGAATCGATACACCGGGACAGGAAGTCCTCGAACGGAGCGCCTGCCGCGTCACCGACGAGTGGACCGAGCTGCGCCTGAGTGCAGGCTTGCCGGCGGCGGGGCGCTCGATCCTCGGGCGCGAGGCAGCAACCCTCCTATTGGAAACGCTGCCCACAATCGCCTGGGAAGCGCTGCACCTGAGCGCGGATGAGGCCATCGCAGCCCGCACACTGATCGACACCGTCGAGGATGCCCAGGCGCTGCGGGCACAACTGCGCGAACACCGCCTCATCGCCTTCGTCGCTGACGGAGCGATCCTGCCACGCGCCAGCGGCGTCTCGCAACGACCGCTCAGTGGCGCGGTCCCGTTCAGCAGCCCTCCGGAGTTGCGGGTGACACTGCAAGCCCCCCATGCCGGGGCGGTTATCGGGTTGGGCGTGCCGGAGGGGCTGACGGTGATTGTTGGCGGCGGCTTCCACGGCAAATCGACGCTACTGACGGCGGTTGCGCGTGGCCCGTATGACCATCTGCCGGGCGATGGGCGTGAGCAGGTCGTGGCACGCGAGAATGCGGTCGTAATCCGCGCGGAAGATGGGCGTCGTGTGGCGGCGGTGGACATCTCGCCGTTCATCGGCACACTGCCATCGGGTGACTCCACTGCGCGCTTCAGCACCGACAACGCCTCGGGCAGCACGTCACAAGCGGCGAATATCGTGGAGGCGATCGAGGCGGGCGGCAGAGTCCTGATCATGGACGAGGACACGTGCGCCACCAACTTCCTCATCCGTGACGAACGGATGCGCCGACTTGTCCCAGCGACACATGAGCCGATCACACCGTTCGTGGACCGTGTGCGCGATCTCTACACAACACTCGGCGTCTCCACCCTCCTCGTCCTCGGCGGCTCAGGTGACTATCTCGGCGTAGCCGACACCGTGATCTGGATGGATGCCTATCGCCCGCATGAGGTAACGGCGCGGGCACACACCATCGCCGCTGAAGTCGGCACAGCAGACGCGGCCAGCGCAGTACACCCATTCGTCGCCCCACCGGCGCGTATCCCCGACCCTGCCAGTATCAACGCCGAACGACGTGGCCGCGACCGCGTGCGCGCACGCGGCACCGAGGAGAT
>JBDTBX010000278.1:0-3684 GCA_039923915.1 Nostocoides sp.
GCGCGGTGACGGCGAGCGGACGGCCGTCGGCGTCCACCGCACCCCGCAGGTCGTCGAGCACGAGGACGCCGGCCGAGCCCAGGGCGAAGTCGGTCTGGCCGGTGCGCCACGGCCGACCTGCGGTGTCGGTGACGACGACCCCGAGCGATCCGGCCGGCAGTCCGGTCAGGTGAAGGAGGCCTTCGAGCAGGGCAGCGGCCGCTGCGTCGGGATCGGACGGCAGGAGCAGCAGCCGATCCGACCCGCCGGTGTTCGAGGCGTCGACGCCACCGGCCGCCATCACCGGGCCGGCCACCGATTCGACGACCTGCGTCACCCCCTCGGGCGTTGCGCGCTCGGCGACGACGCGAACCGTGGACTGCTCCATCGCCGAGGTCCGTGTGTCGGCCCACAGGCCGGCCGCCTTCGAGATGATCTTGCTCGACACGACGACGATGTCTCCGCTGAAAAGTGTCAAACCCATTGCAGCGCAAGCAGGTTGGATCAGGCCGGCAACGTCGTCCCCCGCGGCGACCTCGGGCAGACCGCGGACCGGAACGATCTGGATCGCGTCGACCGGAGGCACGGAGAACTCAGCCCTTCCGGAGGGAGAGCGCGAGGTCCAGCGCCCCGCCGCCGAGCTCGGTCGCCGACGCGATGTCGGGCATGAGCAGGGGCCGGTCCCACGCGGTGAGCCGCAGCCCGCCGGGCGTCCGAGACGACCCACCAGCGGCGCCACCAGCATCACCGGGATCGACCAGCCAGGCGTCGAGGAAGTCGGCGAACAGGTCCCCGACCGCACCCGCTGTCGCCTCGACCCCGATGGCCGACAGGCAGGCATCGGCATGGCCGCGCACCGGCGCACCGCCGACGAGGGGGGAGACGCCGACGACGGGGGCCGACGTGCCGCGCAGGGCATCGCGGACGCCGGGGACGCCGAGGATGATCCCGATCGAGACGACCGGGTTGCTCGGAGGCAGGAGGACGACATCGGCCGAGCGGATCGCCTCGAGCACACCGGGGGCCGCGCTCGCTCGGTCCATCCCCACCGCCACGAAGCGCGACGCCGGCACCGACGCCTGCAGCCGCACCCACCACTCCTGGAAGTGGATCGCCCGCTGCCCGCCGTCGGCGTCCGGGTCCTCGACGACGACGTGCGTCTCCACCGGGTCATCGCTCATCGGCAGCAGCCTCAGCCCCTGGTCGGGCAACCCCCACCGCTCCGCGAGCCGTGTGGTCACCTCCGAGAGGGAGAGCCCCTGCCCGAGCCACTGGGACCGGACGATGTGGGTGGCGAGGTCGAGGTCGCCCAGCCCGAACCACTGTGGCTGTGCGCCGTATGCCGCGAGCTCGCCCTGGAGGCGGTGGCTCTCGTCCGCGCGACCCCAGCCCTGGCCCTCGTTGATGGCGCCGCCGAGGGTGTACAGGAGGGTGTCGAGGTCGGGGCAGACGCGCAGTCCCCACAAGGTGATGTCGTCGCCGGTGTTGCCGATGACGGTGACCTCGTGCTCGCCGGGTAGACCCGGCAGCTGGTCCAGGTGGCGTCGCAGGCCGCGGATGAAGCGGGCCCCCCCGACGCCTCCGGACAAGGTGGTGATACGCATGCCGCGCAGTCTCTCAGGAGCTGCGCAGGATGCCCCAGCCACCCTGTTCCAGCCCGCTGCGACACGCCCGAGTGCGTCGCGACCGGCGAAGTTCTAGCAGATCCGGCTTGACGAAACACGTATGACACGCGTGTAATTCCACCATTGTCCTTTGAACGCAGAACGGTTCGAACGGGCAGTGATCACCACGCAAGGGTCGACAGCACGCTTTCACAGAGCAGGGGTTGCACCAAGCAGGGTTTCACCACGCAGGTTGGTACCAAGCAACAGCTCAACTCGCACGCGATCAACCAGCAAGGTTCGACAGGCAAGGTCACACCAAACGAGCAGGACCTGGGTCGAGGAGGGACCATGCACGACATATTGGTGCTGGACAACCAGATGGGCAGCGCGGTGCTGGGGATCGCACCGCTCGGGCTCGCGCCGCTGGGGACAGCAGATCACGAGGCGACGGAACTGTCGTGGCAGGAGCGGTCGCTCTGCGCCCAGACCGACCCCGAGGCGTTCTTCCCCGAGAAGGGCGGCTCGACCCGCGAGGCCAAGAAGGTCTGCGTCGGGTGTGAGGTGCGTGCCGAGTGCCTCGAGTACGCCCTGGCCAACGACGAGCGGTTCGGCATCTGGGGCGGCCTGTCCGAGCGCGAGCGTCGCAAGCTGAAGAAGCACGCCGTCTGACGGCGCGCACCCCCTCTTCATGACCGCACTCACCGACCGCCCGCCCGCCCACCCCTCGGCACCGGGGCCGGGCGTTCAGTCGGTCGCGGCCCTCCTCTACGTGGCCGCCGTCGGCGAGCCGCTCATCGCAACCCTCGACGCCGTGGCTGCCGGCACCCTCCAGCCGCAGACCCTGGTCGTCCTCGACGCCAGCGAGGGACATCGGGCCGGTGCCGTATGCCGGGCACACCCGATCGCGCGCGACCTCACCGTCGTGGTCGCCGACCTTCCGTCCGGGACCGCCGCGCGCGCGGCATACGCCCGGACGGCAGGTGCCCAACCGGCCACCGAGCTGCCCTCCGGTACCACGGCGGTCTGGCTGCTCGCCGCCGGCCAGGTGCCGGGCAAGGACGCGCTCCGGGCGCTCGCCGACGCGGTCCGCCGCTCCCCGTCGACCGGTCTGGTCGGCCCCAAGATCGTCGACGCCGACGTTCCGGGCCGGTTGCGCAGCGTCGGGATCGCGGCCACCCGCACCGGGCGGGTGCTGTCGACGCCGGAGCCTGGGCAGCCCGACATGGGCCAGTTCGACGGTCGCTCCGACGTGCTCGGCGTGCCCGCGGCCGGGCTGTTCGCGGAGCAGCCGCTGTGGGCCCAGCTGGGCGGCCACCAGGCCTCGCTCGGCGACCTCGGCGCCGACCTCGACCTGTCCTGGCGGGCCCACCTCGCCGGCCGCCGGGTCCTCACCGTCCCGGCCGCCCGCCTCGCCGTGCCCGCCACGAGCGACCTGGCCGGTGCCCAGGCCGACACCGCGGCCCGCCGCCGCGCCGCACGCCGGGTCGCCCTCGCGCGGTGCGCCTGGTGGACTGCGCCGTTCGTGGCGCTCTGGCTGATCTTCACCTCGCTGCTCGGCGGTCTCGCGCTGCTCGTCGCCAAGCGTCCTCGGGCCGCCGGCGGGGAGATCGCCGACCTCGGAGCGCTCCTCGACCCGTGGCGAACGATCGCCGCCCGGTGGCGCGGCCGTCGCGGCAAGGTGGTCCGGCGCAGTGACCTCCGCTCGCTCTTCGTCGGACCCGGCGAGGTCGCCCGGCACGTCGGCGACCGGCTCAACCCCGGCCTCGCCGTGCCCGGACCGACCTCGCCCGACGCCTCGGCCGACGCCGAGGCGGGTGCCCCAACCGGAGCGCCGACAGCTGGCCCTTCCCACCCTTTGTCGGATGCCTTCGACGAGGAGGCCACCACCGACAACGGCTCGCTCGGCGGACGGGTCGGCCGCAACCCCGGCGTCTGGGCCGTCCTCGTCGCGCTCGCGGCGGCTGGCTTCGCCTGGCGTGGCGTCGCAGGTGGGCACCTCGGCGCGCTCCGTGGCGGCCTCACCGGCGGCCAGCTGCTCGGTGGCCGGGTGAGCCCGGCGAGCCTGTTCCACGACTGGTGGGACGGTTGGTCCGGCTCC
>JBDTBX010000279.1:0-5866 GCA_039923915.1 Nostocoides sp.
AGATCGTCGCCATCGAGCCCTTGTCGAAGTACGAAAACGGCTCCTGCGGCCGCTCGCCAGCGAGCCGGCGCGTGATCGCCTTCGCGGCATACCGGCTGCCCTGGATCGCGACCTGCGCAACGCCGGGATAGTTGTTGAGGGCGGCCATGTCGCCGATGACGTAAAGCTCTGGGTGACCCGGCAGGGTCAGGTCGGGCAGGGTCGCGATCCGACCGGACCGGTCGACCTTGGCCCCGGTCTGCTCGGCCAGCTGCCGACCGAGCGAGGAGGCCTGGACCCCGGCCGCCCACACCTTGGTCAGCGCCTCGATCCGTCGGGTGTGGCCCTGGCCGTCGCGCACCGTCACCCCGGTCGCGTCGACGTCGGTGACGATCGTGCCCAGCTGCACCTCGACGCCCAGCTTCTCCAGCCGCGACCGCGCCTTGCCCCCGAGGTGGTCGCCGAATGATTGGAGCACCTGACCGGCTCCGTCGAGCAGGATGATCCGCGCGTGCCGGGTGTCGATGTTGCGGAAGTCGCGCGGCAGGGTCCGCCGCGAGAGCTCGGCGATCTGGCCGGCCATCTCGACACCGGTCGGTCCGGCGCCCACGACGACGAAGGTCATCAACCGCTCGATCTCCTTGGGTGAGCTGGCCAGCTCGGCCCACTCGAACGCGTTGAAGATCCGGCCGCGGAGCTCCAGTGCGTCGTCGATCGACTTCATGCCGGGGGCGAACTCGGCGAACTGGTCGTTGCCGAAGTAGGACTGACCGGCGCCCGCGGCGACGATGAGGGAGTCGTATGCCGTGACCGTCTCGCGGCCGAGAACCTCCGACGTCACGGTCCGGGCCTCGACGTCGATCGCCATGACATCGCCGAGGAGGACGTGCGCATTGCGTTGCCGTGCCAGGACTTCGCGGGTCGCCGGCGCGATCTCGCCCTCGGACAGGATGCCGGTCGCCACCTGGTAGAGCAACGGCTGGAACAGGTGGTGGGTGGTCCGCGCGATGAGGGTCAGGTCCACGTCGGCCCGCTTGAGCGCCTGCGCGCCGAAGAGGCCGCCGAAGCCCGACCCGATGATGACCACACGGTGCCGACCCGTGGTGGTGCCGGTGGCGTTGACGCCGGTGCTGTTCACGACGTTGTCCTCTCAGAACGCGAACGGACGGCCACCCCGACTGGGTGCCGTCCGCGGTGACCGCTGTCCATTGTGCCAACCGCCAGGGCCGTGGCGGTATGCCCGGTGCTGCCGACGTGTCCGACCTCACGGCCGGCCGGGTCGGCGCAGGGAGGTGTGCGGACGCGTCGCGGAGCGTCAGAACGCCTCCACAGGGTGCCTACGGAGTCGCTCCGTTGGTCAGCGCGTCGGTCAGCAGGGCGACCAGGGCCTCGAGCTGGACATCGACGGAGGAGGAGACGTCCTCGTCGGAGCCGTCGAGCGCCCGCGCGGCCAGGCCCGCCTTGCTGTCGATGAGCTGGGCGATCTTGCTGTCGATGGTCTGGGCCGCGATGATCCGCCAGGCGGTGACCGGCTCCGACTGCCCGATCCGGTGGACGCGGTCGATGGCCTGGGTCTGCTCGGCATCGGTCCAGGACAGCTCGGCGAGGACGAGGTTGGACGCGGCCTGGAGGTTGATCCCGACGCCGGCCGCGGTGAGCGAGCAGACGGCGATGGCAACCTGGGGATCGTTCATGAAGGCGTCGATGTTGGCCTGCCGGACCTTGGCGCTCTGGTCACCTCGGATCGAGCAGTACCTCAGCCCGCGCTCGGCGAAGGTGGCTTCGGCCAGGTCCATGACATCGATGTGCTTGGCGAAGAAGACGACCTTGCCGACGTTGCGGACCAGCTGGGCTGCGTAGTCGGCCGCCAGGCCGCCCTTGGCCTGCCCGATCCGGCGCATCAACCGGAAGACGTTGTCATCGGTCTCGGAGGAGGTGTCCTCGCGCTCCCAGACGGCAACCCGGCGCACGAGCTCGAGGTCGATCCCCTCGGCCGGGTCGGTCGACCCGCGGGCGGCCAGCGCCGTCTCGTAGCGTCGGACCAGACGGCGCGCCAGAACCTGCTCGGCGGCCCGGATCGAGCGCCCGGCGTCGTCGTCGAGCTCGACGGGCAGGTCGGCGATCCGGCGGGCCGGGATGTCGGCGGCGACGTCGATCTTGCGGCGACGGACGATGCCGAGGTCGATGACCGACGCGCGGGCCGCGGCGTAGAAGCCGTTGTCGGCCGGGGTGAGACCGGTCTCCTCGAGGGCGTCCATCAGGGCGGCGCGCGGCTTCTTGTCGTCGATCCAGCCGAGGAACTGCCAGATCGCCCTGAAGTCCTCGATGTCGTTGATCAGCGGAGTGCCGGTGAGGGCCATGAGCAGCGGCCGGGCAGCCCGAGCGCGGACCCGCTCGGACAGCTGCACGACGTGCTGGGAGCGCTGCGACCGCTTGTTCTTGATGAAGTGCGCCTCGTCGACGACCATGTCGCGGAACCCGAAGTCACCCAGCCAGCCCACGTGGCGATCGAGCACCTCGTAGTTGACGATGACGATGTCGGCGAAGCCGTCGATGGTGTCGCCGTCGCCGTGGATCACCGTCGAGGGGTGGCGAGGGGTCCACAGCGCCGCCTCCCGGGCCCAGTTGGTCTTGACGACGTTGGGGACGACGACGAGCAGGGGGAAGGCGCCCGCGGCCTGCGCGGCGAGCAGCGCCTGGGCCGTCTTGCCGAGGCCGGGCTCGTCGGCGAGCAGGAAGGTCCGGTGGCCGGCTGCGGCCGCGGCGACAACCTGGGCCTGATGGTGCATGAGGACCAGGTCGCCGGGCGCCTGGACCGAGGTCGGTTCGGGCAGGTCCATGCAGGACGAGGCGCCACCGAGCTCGAAGGACCGGAACAGGGGTCCGAGCAGCTCCCAGCTCGCGAGCCGCTGGGGTCGCGGGGTGCGGCGGGTGACGGAGTCGAAGTCGGGGGCGAGGAACGGGTTGGCCAGGTGCCGTGAGACGACCGACTGGGGCACGACCCGGCGCTCGGGCCGGGCGGAGGGAACCAGCTGTGCGACGGCTACGGGGGACGGCGGCGGCTCGATGCCCGCCGCGCGCAACATGTCGCGCCGCAGTTCCTGGGCCGAGTCCGAGACCCGTGCGTCCTCGCCCAGCAAGATGATGAGTGAGGTGTCCCGGGCGGCCGTCTTGGCCATGATGGTCGCCACGCCGTCGAGCCGCTTGAGCTGCTCGGCGCGCTCGGCCTCGGTGCTCTCGGCATCGGCCTTGACCCTGGCCCGCTCTTCGCGGAGCAGAAGGGCGACGACCTGGAACTTGGTGCGCCCCGAGGGTCGTAGCGGCCCGCGCATCGAGGCGGCCTCGACCTCGCGGACAGCGCGCGCGAGCTGCGGGATCACGCCCTCGGAGTCGCTGTCCTCGGTCGGCCGCTGACCTCTCACGGGTCGAACGACGCCGTTCTGGCGCTGGCCTCGTCGTGCCAAGAAACCCTCCATGGTGCTCACATCGATGAACATCGCCAGCGTTCGATGCCCTTCGGCACGAACCCTGGCGCGGCCGACGGGTGTCGACCAAAGGGGTGAGAGGCGAGTCAGCGACGTGCCGCTGGCCCAGTCGGACGCCTGCCGCCGACTCATGGCCACCACCCGGGGCGATCCTGGCGAGACGACGAACCGAACTCCTCGCCGGACCAGCGATCACCCTGCACGGACGATTCTAGCGGTCACCGGCCAGGTCGGCTGACAACCCGCACATCCAAGGGCCCGGACTCCTGGGAGTCCGGGCCCTTGCATCGCTGACGCGTTGGTAGCGGGGGCAGGATTTGAACCTGCGACCTCCGGGTTATGAGCAAGGCGAACCCCGTCCAGGACCGTCCTGTTATGTCTCCGCTGTCCCGATTCGTCGCACTGCCTGCGGCGCCGGCGTGTCATCCGTCCCAACCCGTACCGCTCCCGTTCGTGGAGTCTCGGTCACGGATCTGGTCACGGGCGGATGGAGGGTCTAGGCCACTCCCGTTGTCGACCATCTTCGAAACAACCGCACTCCGGGTCGTCACACAAGACTCGTCCTCAAGTGGGCGACTCTCCGAACACCACGTAGAGCAGCGCGAGGTAGGCCACGAGATCCGGGCCGCCCAGAGGCGCCCCTGGCACGGGAAGCTGGCGCAACAGCAGATCCACCGGCAGCTCCGCCTGGACAGGCAACGCCGGGACAGGCGCCCCGGTCCAGAAATCGCCTTCAGCCAGGGTCAGATCAGCCAGCGCCATCATCGCGCCCACCCGCGGACCTTCGGCCGTAACCGCAGCCTCCACCGCAAGATGTGCCGTATCGCCGCCCCTGAGCTCGCGAAGCCTGTTCAGCAATGTCTCGCGGCTGCGCCCGCGCCACAGCAGGATGGTGAAGGGGTCGTCGTCGAACCTCTCCGCCAGGAGGTAGAACGTGGCCGCGAGGTGCTTACACGGGACCTCCCAGTCCGGGCAGGAACAGCTCAGCGCCAGGTCCTGAGCCCTCTGCGGAAATAACGGTGCACCAGCTGCCAGGAAAACCTTCTCGAGGTCGTGAGGCATCTCCCCTGCCAGCAGCCGAGCACTGTGGATCGCCTGCTCGGCAAGAGTTACCTCGACCTTGGCCCAGACCAGCTCGCTGAAGGCTGGCAAGGAAATCGACACCTTGTAGGGCGTCCGACGGGAACCCTGCACCCTCGCAGTGACCACGCCCGGCGCCACATCCAGGGACAGCACCTGACCCCGCCTCGCATAGTTCTTGCCGCGGGTCAGCCGGGAGCCGAGCGCGAAGGACTCCAGCACCTCCAGGAAGCGTCGTGACCACCAATGCTCACCGATGGCACCTCGCGCGCTGCGGGCCACGAGCCCGCCCTCCACAGCGCGAGGCTTGGAAGCCGGCGGCAAGCCCCCTGACCAGCTCGAGCGACCGCGATCGAGCGGTCCGAGTCCCCCACCAATGCGACCTGACGGGCTCATTCCACCACCGACCCGGCCTCGAGGGTGAACAGCTCACGCAGGGCGGAGGTAGAGAGCTCGGTGAGCCAGCCCTCACCGGTACCAACGACGCTGGCCGCCAGGCCGCGCTTGTCCTTGATCATCAGGGCGATCTTCTCCTCCAACGTGCCCGCGCACACCAGCTTGCGCACCTGGACCGAGCGGGTCTGCCCGATCCGGAAGGCACGGTCGGTGGCCTGGTCCTCCACAGCGGGGTTCCACCAGCGATCGACGTGTATGACGTGGTTGGCCGCGGTCAGGGTGAGTCCCGTACCCCCTGCCTTCAACGACAGGACGAACAGGGACGGCCCGTCCCCGGCAGGGTCCTGGAACCGGGCCACGAGACCGTCCCGCTGACCCTTGCTCAGCCCCCCGTGCAGGTACCCGACCTCGCGGCCGAACCGGGAACCCAGGTGTGTGCGCAGCAGCTCGCCGAACTCGGCATACTGGGTGAACAGCAGCACCTTCTCCCCCGAAGCGAACACCTCCTCCAGGGTCTCCTCGATGCGCGCCAGTTTGCCCGAACGTCCGGCAACTCTGCTGCCATCCTTCAGGAACTGGGCCGGGTGGTTGCAGACCTGCTTGAGCTTGGTCATCGTCGCCAGGACCAGCCCCCGGCGCTCGATCCCTTCGGTGCTCTCGATCCGCTGCATCATGTCCGCCACGACCGCCTCGTAGAGCGAGGCCTGCTCGTGGGTCAGCGTGCACACCACCTCCATCTCGATCTTGGCCGGCAGATCGGTAATGATCGAGGTGTCGGTCTTCAACCGGCGCAGCACGAACGGTTGAGTCAGCGATCTGAGCCGGGTCGCCGCCCCGGCATCGCCCCGGCGCTCGATCGGAGTGGCAAAGCGCTCCTTGAAGGACTTGGGCTGACCGAGCAGTCCGGGGTTGGCGAACTCCATCAG
>JBDTBX010000280.1:0-8270 GCA_039923915.1 Nostocoides sp.
AGATGCTCGGGATGAACGAGCTCATCACCGTCAAGAAGTACCTGAGCAAGTGGGACAACCCGCAGTTCATCGTCATGGTGCTGCACAACAACGACCTCACCCAGGTCTCGTGGGAGATGCGCACCGAGGACGCCAACCCTGTCTGGTCCGTCTCCCAGGACGTGGAGTCGGTGGACTACGCCGGCTGGGCGGAACTGCTGGGTTTCAAAGGGATCCGAGTCAAGAGCGACGACGATGTCGCAGCGGCTTGGGATGCTGCCTTCGCGCATCAAGGAGTGACGCTCATCGACGCCTACACCAGCAAGAACGTGCCGCCGTTGCCGCCGAAGATCACGGTGGAGTTCGCCATGAACACCGCCAAGGCGCTACTGCACGGAGATCCCGACGAGGTGGACGTCATCCGCGATTCAGCCAAAGCGGTCGCGTCTGAAGGTATCGAGCGGATCAAGGGAAAGCTCAACATCGGCCAACACGACGACGAGCGGTAGCGCAGGAGCGGGGTGGACGGATTGGGGACGTCACTTCGTGTCCGCGCCCGGACATCGCCGTAGCCAGGGTGCACCGCGCCGGAGGCCGGGCTCTGGCGTGGGTTCCCTGACCCTCCGCCGATCTCGTGGACGAGAGCCCAGATGGACATGTTCATCCACGAGGCGCAGGGCGCCAGCGGATGTGCACGTCGCTCGCGCTGCCGTCGCGCAGCAACGCCAGCCGAGGCGGGATCTTGTCGGTCCGAGAGGTGGGGGGTCGGCGACGGCCCGCCTGCCACGGGGCGGGCCACGGGGCGGCGCTGCCGGCGTAGTCCTGCTCGGCCGCGGCGTGCAGGGTCCACTGCGGGTCGTAGAGGTGGGGCCGGCCGAGGGCGCAGAAGTCGGCACGCCCGGCGAGCAGGATCGAGTTGACGTCGTCGTGCGTGGAGATGGCGCCGACCGCGATGACCGCGACCCCGGCAGGGGCGGCCACCTCGTGCCGTATGCGGTCGGCGAACGGGGTCTGGTAGGACCGGCCGAAGGCCGGCTTCTCGTCCTTGACGACCTGGCCGGTGGAGACGTCGATGGCGGCTGCGCCGTGGCCGATGAACGCCCGCGCGATCTCGACCCCGTCGTGCTCGGTGTTGCCGTCGGGAACCCAATCGGTGGCCGAGATCCGCACGGTGACCGGAACGTTCCCGGGCACCGCGCCGACCACGGCGTCGAACACCTCCAGCGGGAACCGGAGCCGGTTCGCCAGCGAGCCGCCGTACGCGTCCGTTCGCACGTTGGACACCGGCGACAGGAACGAGGACAGGAGGTAGCCGTGGGCCGCGTGCACCTCGACCAGGTCGAACCCGGCCTCGACACCACGACGTGCCGCGGCGCGGAAGTCGGCCACGACCCGGTCCATGTCGTCCCGGGTCATCTCGCGAGGCAGGTGGCAGCCCTGGCCGTAGGGCAGCGCTGACGGCGCGATGACCTCCCAGTTACCGACGGTCAGCGGCTCGTCGATCCCCTCCCACATCAGCTTGGTCGACCCCTTGCGGCCGGAGTGTCCCAGCTGGAGGCCGATCCTGGCGGTGCTGTGGGCGTGCACGAACGAGGTCACCCGTCGCCACGCGTCGCGCTGCTCGTCGCTCCAGAGTCCGGGGCACCCGGGCGAGATCCGGCCCTCGGGCGACACGCAGGTCATCTCCGACATGACCAGCCCGGCGCCGCCGAGAGCCTTGGAGCCCAGGTGCACGAGGTGGAACTCGCCGGGGACACCGTCGACGGCCGAATACATGTCCATCGGCGAGAGCACGACCCGGTTCTTCAACTCGAGGGGACCGATCCGGCCCGGCTGGAACATCGCCGGCCCAGCCAGGTCGACGGCAACGGCACTGCCGCCGTCACGGTCGCCGCGCCGACGAGCGAAGGCGTCCTGAATCTGGCCGGCGAACTCCGGGTCCCGGTCCTTGAGGTTCTCGAAGGTGATCCGGCGCGAGCGGGTGAGCAGGTTGAAGACGAACTCGTCAGGATCCTCGCCGGCATACATCCCGATGTTCTCGAACCACTCCAGACTGGCCTGGGCCGCCCGCTGGGTCGACTCCACCACCGGTTTGCGCTCCTGCTGATAGGCGGCCAGGGCCGAGGGGACGGTCGGCTGCTCGTGCAGGCACGCGGCGAGCGCGAGCGCGTCCTCCATGGCCAGCTTGGTGCCCGACCCGATCGAGAAGTGCGCCGTGTGGGCGGCGTCGCCGAGCAGGACCACGTTGTCGTCGTGCCAGCGCTCGTTGCGTACGGTCGTGAAGTTCAGCCACGTGGAGTTGTTGGTCAGGATGCGATGGCCGCCGAGGTCGTCGGCGAAGATCTCGGCGACCCGCGCGACCGCGAAGTCGTCGGATGCCCCGGGCGCGAAGGCCTGGTCCTCGGTGCGGTCGAACCCGGCCCGGCGCCAGACCTCCTCGTGCATCTCGACGATGAACGTCGACCCCTTGTCCGAGTAGGGGTACCCGTGGATCTGCATGGTTCCCCACTCGGTGTTCCTGACGATGAACTGGAACGCCTCGAAGACCCGGTCGGTGCCGAACCAGATGTATTTGTTGTGCCGGCGGTCCAGACTCGGACCGAAGGCCGCGGCATACCTCGTCCGCACCTGGGAGTTGAGCCCGTCAGCGGCGACAACGAGGTCGTATGCCGCGCGCAGGCCGTCGGTGTCGGGCGCCACCGTGCGGTAGTGGACCCGGACGCCGAGCGCGGCGACTCGGTCCTGCAGGATCCGCAACAGCTCCTTGCGGCTCATCGCCGCGAAGCCCTGACCGCCGATGGTGGAGGACCGCCCGTCGACCGCGACGTCGATGTCGGTCCAGCGGGCGAACCGGCTCTCCATCGCCTCGTAGATCGCCGTGTCGGCGCTCTCGATCCCGCCGAGCGTCTCGTCGGAGAAGACCACGCCGAAGCCGAACGTGTCGTCGGGGGCGTTGCGCTCCCACACGGTCACCTCATGCCCGGCGTCGAGCTGCTTCATCAGAGCGGCGAAGTAGAGGCCACCAGGGCCGCCACCGACGATCCCGATCCTCACGACGACAGCTCCTCCGCCGCGAGCTCACGGAGCTTGAAGTGTTGAAGCTTGCCGCTGCTGTTGCGCGGCAGCTGGTCGACGAAGCGCACTCGCCGTGGGTACTTGTAGGGCGCGAGGGTCGCCTTGACGTGGTCCTGGATCCCTCGGACCAAGGCGTCGTCGCCGACGACCCCCTGCCGCAGGACGATGAACGCGCTGACGACCGCGCCGCGGTCCGGGTCGGCCTCGCCGATGACGGCGGTCTCCATGACGTCAGGATGGCTGTCGATGGCGGCCTCCACCTCGGGTGCACCGATGTTGTAGCCGGAGGACACGATCATGTCGTCGGTGCGGGCCCGGTAGAAGAAGTAGCCGTCCTCGTCCTGCACGAAGGTGTCACCGGTCACGTTCCAGCCGTCGACGACGTAGGCCCACTGCCGGTCGTCGTCGAGGTAGCGGCACCCGACCGGCCCGATCACGGCGAGCCGCCCCTCGGTGCCCGGGCCGACCGGCCGGTCGTCGGGGCCCAGGATCGTCGCGCGGTAGCCCGGGACCGGCCGGCCGGTGCTGCCTGGCCGGATGTCGTCACCGGCGGCGGAGATGAAGATGTGCAGCATCTCGGTGGCGCCGATTCCGTCGATGACCGCCAGGCCGAGCTCCTCGTGGATCGACTCCCAGAGCTCCTGCGGCATGTGCTCGCCGGCGCTCACCGCCGCGCGCAGCCCGCTCAGTTTGGCGAGGTGGCCGGCCTTGCTGATCTGCTTGTATGCCGTGGGCGCTGTTGCGAGGACGGTCACCCCGTGGTCGTGGACGAGGTCGGCGAGCTGGGCCGGGGTCGTCGTCTCGGTGAGAAGGGCGCAGGCGCCCGCCCGGAGGGCGAACACCACGAGCATGCCCAGCCCGAAGGTGAAGGCGAACGGAGCGCTGCAGGCCACGACGTCATCCGGGGTGAGCCGCAGGACGTACCGGCCGAAGGTGTTGTCGATGGACAGCACGTCCCGGTGGAAGTGGGTGGTGATCTTGGGAGTGCCGGTGCTGCCCGAGGTCGGCCCGAACAGGGCGACGTCGTCGGCAGCAGTCTCCACCGCGGCATACCCGCCGGACTTGGCATTGGCGCGACGGACCAGGTCGTCCTCGCCCTCGCCACCGTAGGCGACGACCACGAGTCCGGGTGCCACGGTGTCCCGGACCGTCTCGACGTCCTCGACGAACCGGTGGTCGACGAGGGCCACGGTGGGGCGCGTCTTGTCGACGATGGGGCCGAGCTCGCCACTGCGCAGGGCCGCCATCGTGGTGACGACGACACCGCCGGCCTTGAGCACCCCGAGCCAGGCGGCCACGGTCCACGGGGTGTTGGGGGCGCGGAGCAGCACCCGGTTGCCCGGGACCAGACCGAGGTCCTCGGTCAGCACCGCGGCCACCTGGTTGGTCCGCCGGAGCAACTCGCCGTAGCTCCACGACGTGCCGCCGGGGGTGCGCAGCGCCGGGCGGTCGGCACCGTGCTGGCCGATCACCACGTCGAGCAGCTCGGTCGCCGCGTTGAGACGTGCGGGGTACTGCAGCTCGGGGGTGGTGAACTCCAAGGTCGGCCACAGGTCGGCGGGAGGCAGGTGGTCGCGGGCGAAGGTGTCGGTGTGGGCGCTGGGTGACAGCGCGGCTCGGGGCGAGCTCGACATCAGTGGCCTCTCGTCGTGGTGCGGATCATGCCTTCCTGCACGACAGTCGCGAGGTGCTCGCCGTCGGGGGTGAAGAAGCGGCCGAGACCCACGCCGCGCCCGCGGTCGGCGGCGACGGCTTCCTGGGTGTACAGGAGCCAGCCGTCGACGACCCCGGGGGCGGGCGGCCGGTGGAACCACATGGCGTGGTCGAGGCTGGCGGTGACCAGGCCTGGCCGGGCCCAGGCCAGGTCGAGGACGCGTAGCAGCGGCTCGAGGATCGTGTAGTCGCAGACGTAGGCGATGGCGGCGAGGTCACGCTGCTGCTCGGTGAGCCCGTCGGCCGGGCGCAGCGGGTCGAACGGCTTGACCCAGGTGGCCTGGTGGGGGAGGTGACCCCCCTCCACCTCGAGGTAGACCGGGCCGGGGACGTGGCGCATGTCGAAGCCACGGCCGCTCGACCAGTAGTCCCGCGACTCCGCGGTCATCGTCGACCCCGCACCGGGCTCGGTGGGGTCGAGGTATGCGGCAGAGGTGGGCAGCGTGTCGGGCGAGGGAACCCCCGCCGGCGGCGACCCGGCATACGAACCGCCCGGCTCTCCCGCGGCGAAACTGGCGAGGCAGGCGTAGGCGGCCTTGTCGTCCTGGAACGCCCGCACCTGGCGAGTCGCGTAGCCGCGGCCGTCGCGCAGGACCTCGACCTCGTAGGTCACCGGTGCGCCGATGTCGAGGGGGCGCATGAAGTAGGAGTGCATGGAGTGCATGACCTTGCCGTCGGTCACGCTGAGGATGGCCGCTGCCGCGGCCTGCGCGACCAGGTCGCCGCCGTAGGCCTTGGGCCAGGGGCAGGGCTGGGTGATCGCGGTCCACGCGAGGTCGAAGTGCCGCGGGTCGGTCGGGGTGAGCGCCAGGGCCCGGGTGAGCACCTCGGACGTGGGCTCGGTGGGGCCCGCTGTCACGGACGGTCCGTCCAGTGGCGGAGGTCGGCATCGTCGACCTCCGCCAGGTTGACGACGATGTTCTCCGGCGTGCGGGCCGTCATCCAGGTGAGCGGGTTGTTGCGGTCCAGGTTGCACTCGACGTGTGGCATGAAGGGCGGCACGAACACCCAGTCCCCCTCGGCCAGGTCGAGGTAGTCCTCGAACCGCTCGCCGAAATAGATGCGGGCGCGCCCGGACAGGACATAGCCGCCCGTCTCGGCCTCGCCGTGGTGGTGCGGCACCGAGCGATAGCCGGCGTCGTTGCTCACCTTGCCGAACCACAGGCGGGTGGCGGGCGTGTGCTGGATGCTGACCCCGGAGATCCGCTGGGCGCCCCCGGACTGACCGGTGTCACCGACCTCCAGACCACCGCGGGTGACGACGGGCACGACGAGGCCGCGGGCGTCGGCGTAGATCGTGTTGTCGCCCTCGAGTTGGTACCTGCTGACGTCGGGTTCCACGGGTGAGTCTCCTTCGTCAAGGTCACGCGTCGGTGTCACGCGGCTGTACCGCCCGGCGGTGCCCAACCGTATATATAGCGAGAGTTTCACGATCGTCGCAGAACATCAATAGGTGAGCTACGATCGAAGTCCGCCGAACCGACCAGCCCCGGAGGTCCCGATGTCTGCCCGTTCGCTGACTCCGGTCCCGGTCAACCCCGCCTCGCTGACGCCGCCCAGCGGCTACTCGCACGGCACCCTGGCCGGCAACACGCTGTACCTCGGTGGGCAGACGGCGCTCGACGCGAAGATGCGGATCGTTCCCGGCGGGATCGTCGCGCAGTTCCGGCAGGCCTTCTCCAACGTCCTCACCACCCTGGCGGACGCCGGCGGTCGCCCGGAGGACCTGACCGCCATCACCATCTACCTCACCGACATCCCCGACTACCAGGCCCACGGGCGGGAGATCGGGCGCGTCTGGCGTGAGCTCGCCGGACCGGTTTACCCAGCCATGGCCGGCATCGGCACCACCGCGCTGTGGCAGCCCGAGGCGATGATCGAGATCGTCGGCGTGGCCGTCATCCCTGACGATCGGCTCCGGCCTCCGCAATGAAGAAGTCGTGGGCCGGGCCGGCGAGCATCCGGTGCAGGTCGAAGAACCCCTCGGACGCAGTGGCCCCCGACCAGGTGGCCGGGAGCAGGTCAGCCGGCAGGCCCGGGTCGAGGTAAGGCAGCCGACGCCAAGCCGTGAGCGCCCGGACGTAGTCCGCAAAGGCCTCCGGTCCGGCCGGCACGCGCGCCTCGGCCGCCCAGCCCGCCCGGGCCGGCCCGTGGGCGTCGAGGAACTCGGTGTACTGCTGTTCCAGCAGGGGCAGGTTCCACCACTGGGCGACCTTGGCCGCCGGGTCGCCGAAGGCGATGTACTCGGCGCGGAAGAGGTCCACGTACGGGTCCAGGCCGTCGTTCCGCAGCACCGCACGGGCGTCGTCGGCGAGGCGGCCCGGGGCGATCCAGACGCCGGAGGAGACGGTTCCGAAGCCGAGCCAGGACAGCCGTCGGCGGAGCGCGTGCCGCTTCTGTCGCTCGAACTCCGGCACCGAGAAGACGACCACTACCCAGTCCCGCGTATGCCGTTGCGGCCGGGCGAAGATGCGGCGGTCACCGAGCTCGAGCACCTGCCGGGCGTACTCCGACAGGGCGTAGCCAGCCACGCCACCACGGCGTTCGGCCTCGACGATGCCCCGGCGCTTGAGCCTGGACAGCGAGGAACGGACGGCCTGGTCGTCGACCCCCGCGGTGCGCATCAACCGGATGAGCGCGCTGACACTGACCCAGCCACCCAGCTCCCGCACGTACAGCCCCAGGACCGTGACGATGAGCGCCCGGGGCGGCAGGGAGCCCGACTCCCCACCGCCGTCCAAGTTCCTCGTGGTCACCACGGCAACCTATCCCCAGCGAACAGAAGCACGGAGGCACGTGACCCCTGCCCAATTCCCGGGCAAGTGCTCCTACTTCGAGCATCGTCGACACTGATTGCGCTCGTGGACGTAAAGGGACTCGAATCCTTTTCGCGACACGTAACCTCGCGCTAAAAATATGCGCTTCCACATGCTCAAACGCCTTGTGTTGTGCGAAGATTGGGGACGTCGCTTCGTGTCCTCGCCCGGACACAAGATGTCATTAATAGACGCTGATCCGACACGTATCCGACACGGCGACCGGTGTCGGGACGTGCAAGACGGAAGGACGTTCACGCGTGACCACGGACGATCCGACACGACGGCAAGGCTACGGGGAGTTGCCGACGGGCCACGTGAATTCCCCCTCCGGACCCTCGCCGAGCCTGGATACCGCCTTCTGGGCCGAGCAGCCCGTTACGTCACCCAGGCCCACGGCCGGCTCGCATGGGACAACACAACCGAGTCTCGCCCCCGAGGTCTCCGCAATAGCCCGGTGGCTCACCAGCATGGTTGTTGATGGCGGCGAGGCGAGGTGTCACCAATGAGCAAGCGGAACTTTGGGCAGATCACCAGGCTGCCGAGCAAGCGGTACCGGGCCCGCTACACAGGCCCGGACACCGCGTTGCACAACGCGCCCAACACCTTCGACACGAGTGAGGATGCGCAAGCTTGGCTCACCGACGAGCGCCGCCTCATCAGCGCCGGAACATGGAGTGCACCAGC
>JBDTBX010000281.1:0-3226 GCA_039923915.1 Nostocoides sp.
GCCTGCAGCTCGCCGACCGTGTTCGCGGCATACGAGCAGGGGGTGGTGACCCCGTCGCACCCGGCTGGGGTCGGTGTGACCGCCCGGCCGACGTTGGCGCCGGAGAACTGGTCGTTCTCCTCGGCGCTGATGACGAACAGCGTGTTCGCCTTGGTGATCCCGTCAGCAGCGAGGCGCTCGAAGAAGGTCTGGAACGCCGCATCGTAGGCTTTGGCGTTGGTGACGTAGCAGGAGTCGCCCGGGCCGAGCGGCTTGCCGTTGCCGGTCGAGGTGACCGTCGTGCAGTTGCTCGTGCCGGCCTTCTTCTCGTGCATGTCGGCGATGTAGCCGTAGGTGACCGGGATGCCGGACTCCTGCATGTCGGCCAGGTAGGCCAAGGTCTGGGTGGGCGTGGGGCTGAAGCCGGGGAAGCCGGGAGTGTGGGAGAACGGCTCCTGCAGCTCGGTCCCGGACAGGTCGACCAGATTGCCCGCCGCGTCGGTCACCTGGTAGCCGTTGTGGGCCAGGTTCGGGGTTCCCGCGCCGAGCTGCGGCGAGGTGTACCTGGCGCCGAACAGGGCCTGGTAGCCGGTGTAGCCACCGGGCTCGGTGGGCAGCAGGTCGGGGGCCGCAGTCGAGGTCGGGGCGGTCTGGCCGTACTTCACGCCCTGGGCGTCGGCGCAGATGGAGGCACCCGCCGCGCAGTGCACGGCGACGCCGATGTAGTTGGCAATCTCCTTGTCCTTGAACGGATCCACGTCGGCGGCGTTCTGCTGGGCCTCCGGCGATCCGGCCCCGAAGATGTAGGGCAGGTCGTTGTTGGCGTTCTCCAGCACCATGTTGGCCGTCGAGAAGTCACCGACCGTGCAGCCGGCCCGGGTGAACGGCACCCACGGCGCCGGCGTCTGCTTGCTCGTGTCGGTGCCGGTCGGCACGGACGGCGAGTAGACCGTGGTCGGGGCGGTGTCGTGGCCGAGGGTCGCTGGCACCTTGGTGTCGTCGACCCGGGTCGTCCAGTAGGCGAAGCTTGCGGCCGGATCGGTTGTGCCGTCAGGGTTGTAGGTCTTGTAGCTGTTGGTCAGCGGTTGGCCGTGCCGGTCGCCGTAGAGCCCGGTGTAGATCGACAGGCTGTCGTCGGCGGTGTGCGCGATGAGCGGCGTGTGGGTGTTGGACAGGACCGTGCCGTTGTCCTCGAGGAAGTTCAGCAGGTGCGGCAACTGCTCGAGGTCGCTGGGCACATTGGGGTTGTCGCGCGCGAAGTGGACGTTGTCGAAGACCAGGCTGATGACGTGCCGCACGCCGTTGCCGAGGTGGCAGGTCGTGCTGGCGGTTGTAGCGGGGGCCAGCGCCTTCGTGCCGGCGTATGCCGTGGTGCCGGGTAGGGCGACGGCGGTCAGTGCGGCGGCCGAGGCCGCTGCAAGGGCCAGATAGGGACGCGGGGTGTGCCTCGCGGACGAGTGCTGATGGGTCATGGCGCCTCCAGGGTCAGGGATTGGAGGGCCCCACCTCCGGGGTCCGGCCCAACGGTGGCACTTGGCGACCCGGCATACACATGACGAATGTCATGGTTGCGGGAGAGAGCATCGCTGTGCCCGACGTCAGCGCGGTCGTCACCATCGGCCGACTGATGGCGGACGACGAACGAACTGGCTAGTGGTCGCCTGCCATCAGTCGGCCGATCTCGGTGCGGTCGGCGTTGGCGGCCGGCATCTCGGCCACCACCTTGCCACCGTGGATGACGGCGATCCGGTCGGCGAGCGAGAGCACCTCGTCGAGCTCGGCGGTGACGAGGAGGACCGCCGCCCCCTCGTCGCGTGCGGCGACGATGCGACGGTGGATGAACTCGATCGAGCCGACGTCGACGCCACGGGTCGGCTGGGCGGCCATGAGCAGCTTGGGCCCGAAGCTCAGCTCGCGCGCGACGACGACCTTCTGCTTGTTGCCGCCGGACAGGGAGGCGGCCGGTGCCATGACCGAGGGCGCCCGGACGTCGAACTCCGTGAACAGCGCCTCGCCGTTCTCCCGGATCGCCTCGACGTTGCGGACGAACCCGTTGACGAACTTCTTCTCGTCGAACCGGTTGAGCACCATGTTGTCGGCGATTGAGTACGACCCGACGAGGCCGTGGCGCTCGCGGTCCTCGGGGATGTGGCCCACGCCGGCGGCATGCGTGTCGTGCGGGTCAGCCGTGGTGATGTCGTTGCCGAGCAGGGTGACGGTGCCGGATGTGGACGGCCGCATCCCGGCGATGGCCTCGACGAGCTCGCGTTGACCGTTGCCCTCGACGCCGGCGACGCCGACGATCTCGCCGGCCCGGACGGTGAGGCTGAACCCGTTGACGGCCGGCAGCGATCGGTCGTCGAGCACGACCAGGTTGTCGACGGTCAGGACGTCGGCGCCCGGCGTCGCCTCGACCTTGTCGACACGCAGGACGACCTCGCGGCCGACCATCATCGTGGCCAGGCCGCGCGCGTCGGTGTCGGCCGCGGCGACCTCGCCGACGACGGCCCCTTGGCGCAGCACGTAAACCCGGTCGGCCACGGCGAGCACCTCGCGCAGCTTGTGGGTGATGAAGACGATCGACGTGCCGCCGGCCGCGAGCTCCTTCATGACCCCGAGCAGCTCGTCGGTCTCCTGCGGCGTGAGCACGGCAGTCGGCTCGTCGAGGATGAGCAGGTCGGCCTTGCGGGACAGCGCCTTGAGGATCTCGACCCGCTGCTGGGTGCCGACGGGCAGGTCCTCGACCTCGGCGTCGGGGTCGACGGCGAGCCGGTGTTTGGCCGACAGCTCGCGGACCATCCGACGGGCACCCTCGAGATCGAGCTGACCGCCCTTGGTCGTCTCGTGGCCGAGGATCATGTTCTCGGCGACCGTCATGACGGGCACGAGCTGGAAGTGCTGGTGCACCATGCCGATCCCACGCCGGATGGCATCCTTGGGGTCCTTGATCGGAGTGTCGTCGCCCTTGATGACGATGCTGCCTTCGTCGGGGGCCTGCAGGCCGAAGATCTGCTTGACGAGGGTCGATTTGCCCGCACCGTTCTCACCGAGCAGGGCGACGATCTCGCCGCGCTCGACGTGCAGGCTGATGTCGCGGTTGGCGCGTACGTTCCCGAACGACTTGGACAGCCCGATGATGTCCAGCAGCCGGTCTCCCGTCGCGACGCGCCGCTTCGTGGCCTCAGGCTCTTGCCCGTATGCCGGGGTGCTGGGGGTCGCGGTCACGAGCCCTCTCCCTTCACGAACG
>JBDTBX010000282.1:0-3892 GCA_039923915.1 Nostocoides sp.
TCCTCACCTATGCCGAGGCCATGACCGTCACCCCGCTCGAGGTGACCGACGAGATGGTCGCTGATCTCCTCGACCAGCTCGGCCCGGCCGCGGTCGTCGAGCTGACCCAGGTGGTGGCTCTGGAGAACATGTACTCCCGGTTCAACTCCGCCGCCGGGCTGCGCAGCCAGGGCTACTCCGACGTCTGCGAACTCCCGCTCGCCGTACCGTCGGGCGCGTGAACACCTCCACCGCGACCGACGCCTTCGTCGCCCACCGCAACCTGCTCTTCACGGTCGCCTACGAGATGCTCGGCTCCGCCGCCGACGCGGAGGACGTCCTGCAGGAGGTCTGGCTGCGGTGGGCGGACGTCGACCCGGCCGACGTGCGGGATCCACGGGCCTACTTGGTGCGGATCACCACCCGGCTCTCGCTCAACCAGCTCCGCTCGCTGTCCCGGCGCCGTGAGTCCTACATCGGTCCGTGGCTGCCGGAGCCACTGCTCACCTCGCCCGACGTCGCCGAAGACATCGAGCTCGCGGACAGTGTCTCCACCGCGATGCTGCTCGTCCTGGAGACCCTCACGCCGACCGAGCGTGCCGTGTTCGTGCTGCGCGAGGTCTTCGACGTGCCCTACGAGGAGGTTGCTGCGGCCGTGGACAAGACGCCGGCCGCGGTCCGCCAGATCGCGCACCGAGCGCGGAGCCACGTCGAGGCACGCCGTCCGCGCGAGGTCGTCGGCCGGGCCCAGCGGGATGCGGTCGTCCATCGGTTCCAGACGGCGATCATCACCGGCGACATCCAGTCGCTCATGGATGTTCTGGCCCCCGACGTCGTCCTCATCACCGATGGCGGCGGGGTGAAACAGGCCGCCCTCCGGGCGATCCAGGGCTCGGAGAAGGTGGTGCGCTGGCTGATCGGCGTCACTCCGCAGGACGCCGACAACCGGGCCGAGCCGACGATGATCAACGGGAACGTCGGACTGCGACTCATCTCCGACGACGTCCTGGACACGATCGCGACCATGCGGGTCGAGGGCGGCAGAGTGACGGGCCTCTACTTCGTCCGTAATCCGAACAAGTTGGGCCGGGTCTCCGAGGAGGTCGCCCTGACCCGGTGACCGGGGCCATCGGCCGGAGCGGGTCGGCCAGCGTGAGAGGCTTCGGGGCATGACGACCCCGACGAGTCCCGGGTGGTACGACGACCCTGAGGCGCCGGAGCAGCTGCGCTACTTCGACGGGATCGTCTGGAGCCGCCACACGACGCCACGCGCCGGCCTGGCTGCGACCCCAGCGGTCGCCGCTCCGGCACAGCCGGCAACCGGGACGCCAACCCCTGCGGCCATACCCCCGCACTCGGGTCCGCCGCAGCCGGGTCCACCGATGCCGCCGGGGCCCGGCCAGTGGCCGGGCCAGGGCGGGCACGGTCAGCAGTGGCCGGGGCAGGTTGGGCAGTGGCCGGCTGGACAGCATCCGGTCGTTCCCACCACGCGCGACGGGATCCCGCTGGCGTCCTACCGCCAGCGGGTCGGGGCCTTCCTCGTCGACGGGGTGATCAAGGTCGTCCTCAACCTCGTCCTGGCCGGCTACCCCTTCTATCTGGCCTTTCGTTCGTACATCGACGATGCGATGGACGCGGCGCGGGCCGGCAAGAGCACGCCGATGACCCTTGACATGAGCCAGGTCCACCTCGGCTGGCTCACCGTCTACGTCCTCATCACCGGCGTCGTCGGGCTGATCTACAGCGTCGCGTTCAACGTGCGACGCGGCGCGACCCCCGGCAAGTCGGCGGTGGGGATCAGCGTCCGCAAGGCCGACCAGCCGGGCCCGCTCGACGTCACGACGGCGGTCCGGCGGGCCGCGATCCCGTTCCTCGTGGCGATCACGAGCTTCCTCCCGGTCGTGAGCACCTTGGCCCTGTTGCTCTGGGTCGCCGACGACGCGCTACCGCTCACCCAGCAGCGACGCCAGGCCCTGCACGACCTGCTCGCCGGCACCCAGGTCGTGCGCGGGCCGCAGCCGCCGAGGCGCTGAGCGCGAAGCCACCGCGGGGCTCAGCGGCGGGGGTCAGAGGGCCGGCCGAATGGTCCCGACGCACTCGCCGAGCCCGATCCGCGCGCCGTCCCGACCCGGGGCCCAGGCGCGCATCGTCACGGTGTCGCCGTCCTGGAGGAAGCTGCGCGTCGACCCGTCGGCGAGCGTGAACGGCTCGCTGCCGTTCCACGCCAGCTCGAGGAACGACCCACGCGTCCCGGGGTCGGCGCCGGAGATCGTGCCCGAACCGAACAGGTCGCCCGAGCGCACCGATGCGCCGTTCACGGTCTGGTGGGCGAGCATCTGGGTCGGCGACCAGTACAGGTCCCGGTACTCGGGCCGGGTGACGACGGTCCCGTTGACCGTCACCTCGTAGTGGATGTCCAGCCCGTATGCCGCCCTGCCCGACCCCCGTAGGTAGGGCAACGGCACCGGATCCTGCCCCGGTAGGTCCACCCGGGCTGCGGCCAGCGCCTCCAGGGGCGTCACCCACGCGGAAATCGTGGTGGCAAAGGACTTTCCCAGAAACGGTCCGAGTGGTACGTACTCCCAGGCCTGCAGGTCGCGGGCACTCCAGTCGTTGAGGATGACAACGCCGAAGAGGTGCTCGTCGGCGTCGTCGATGGCGATGGGCTCGCCGATCCGCGTGGCACCCCCGATGACGAACCCGAGTTCGGCCTCGATGTCCAGACAGGTGCTGGCCCCGAAAACGGGTGCCGGCTCGGTGGGCGGCTTGCGCTGGCCGGTGGGTCGGACGACCTCGGTGCCGCTCACGACGACCGTGCCGGAGCGACCGTGGTAGCCGATCGGCAGGTGCTTCCAGTTCGGGGTGAGCGCGTCACCGTCGGGCCGGAAGATCCGCCCGACGTTGGTCGCGTGCTGCTCGCTGGCGTAGAAGTCGACATAGTCCCCCACCGTGATCGGCAGGTGCAGGGTGACCTCGTCGATGGCGTGGAGGTTGCGCTCCACCCCGTCGCGATGGACCTCGTCGGTGAGGATCTCGACGAGCCACTCCCGTGCCAGTGTCCACACCGGCCGGCCGAGCTCGAGGAAGGGGTTGAGGCTCGGATTCGCCCACGCCGCAGCCAGATCGGGGCCGTCGCCGAGTCCGCTGTCGAGGGCCCCCACGGCGCTCACGTCGAGGACGTGGTCGCCGATCCGCACGCCGACCCGAGCCGAGCCGTGCCGGTAGGAGAACACTCCGTAGGGCAGGTTGCCGATGCCGAAGAGGTGATCAGCGGGGACATCGAGCCACGTTGCCCGCGCCGCGTCGCGTGTCATGTGATGAGTCCTTACAGGAGACCGAGGTCGGCCAGTTCGGTGATCGGGTCGGTCACGCCACAGCAACCGTATGCCGTGAACGCCGAGCGCACGTCCGCGACCTCCGCCTCGGTCAGCGCCCGGACGGCCGCGACCAGGGCCTTCGGATCAGGCTCTGCGAGAATCGAACTCAGGCCGACCGTGTCGTCACCGCCCAGGGCCCGGTGCACGGCGAGGAGCACGTTGAGCAGGCCATGCTGCGGCTGGGCCACCGCCCCGGCGACGGACGGGTGGTCGCCGCGGACCGCGTGGTGGAGGCCGCCGGTCAGCTTGAACGGCAGGCCACGGTTGACGGCGGCGCGGAGGAACGCCGCCAGCTCGGTCTCGTCGGGCCAGGGCCAGGCCGGGGTCGGACCGGTTCGGAACTTGGCCTGGACGAGCCGACCGGCACGCCGGTCGGTCGCGATGTCGTCGAGGGCGATGTCCTGGTCGCCGCCCCGCCCGACCTCGATCGTCAGGGGACGGTCCTGGCCGAACAGCGCGGTCCGTTCCATCGCGGCTCCGACCTCGAGGCCGACGACGTCGACGACGGACCTGTCCACACCCCCGAGGCCGCCCAG
>JBDTBX010000283.1:0-4430 GCA_039923915.1 Nostocoides sp.
AGAAGTGCATCCCGACGACATCCTGCGGGCGGGCGGTGACCTTGGCACAGTCGACGATCGGCAGCGAGCTCGTCGTCGTCGCGAGGATGGCGCCCGGCTTGCAGATCGCGTCGAGGTCGGTGAACAGGTCCTGCTTGACGGCCAGGTCCTCGGCGACCGCCTCGACGACGAGGTCGACGTCGGCGAGCGCGGCGCGGTCGGTGGACCCGGTGAGCCGCCCCAGCAGGGCGTCGGCGTCCTCGCGCGTCGTCTTCCCCCGTTCGAGCGCCCGGGTCTGCGACCTCTCGATCCCCGCCCGGACGCCGTCGAGCCGCTCCTGGCTGCGGGCGACATACGTCACGGGGAACCCGGCCCTGGCGAACACCTCCGCGATTCCCGTCGCCATCGTCCCGGACCCGACCACGCCCACGGTCCGCACCTCGCGCAGGCCGTGAGTCGAAGCGTCGACGTCAACCGGCGTCTGGCCGTCCGGGACGACCGCGGAGCTGCCCGGCCCGGCATAGGTATAGAAGCCGCGGCCGGTCTTGCGGCCCTTGAGCCCGGCGCTCACCATCTGCTTGATGATCGGGCTCGGTGCGTGCAGCCGGTCGCGGCCCTGCTTGTACATCGTGTCGAGGATCTCGTATGCCGTGTCCAGACCGATGAGGTCCATGAGGGCGAGCGGGCCCATCGGGTAGCCGCAGCCGAGCCGCATGGCGGCGTCGATGTCCTCGCGGCTGGCGTACTTCGTCTCGTACATCGACACGGCGTGGTTGAGGTAGCCGAAGAGGAGCGCGTTGGCGATGAAGCCAGCCTTGTCACCGACGATGACCGGCTTCTTGTCCAGCTTCTCGGCGAGCGCCTTGACGTCCTCGAAGACGTCGTCGGCCGTGATGACGGTCTTGATCACCTCGACGAACTGCTGGACCGGCGCCGGGTTGAAGAAGTGCATCCCGACGACCCGCTTGGGGTTGGCCGTGGCGACGGCGATCTCGGTGACCGGCAGCGATGAGGTGTTCGTGGCGAGGACCGCGTCGGCGCCGACGATCGCGTCGACCTGGGCGAAGGTCGTCTTCTTCAGCTCCAGGCTCTCCGGGACGGCCTCGACGACGAGCTGACAGTCCTTGAGGTCGGCGAGGTCGGCGGTGAACTGCACGCGGGAGTGGAGGGCGTCGGCTGCCTCCTGGCTGATCTTGCCGCGGTCGACAGCCCGGCTCGTGGACTTGGCCAGATGGCCCCGCCCGCGCTCGACAGCATCGTCGTCGACCTCGACGGCGACCACGTCGATTCCGTTGCGGGCAAACACTTCGACGATCCCGGCACCCATGGTGCCGAGACCGATCACGCCGACCTTGCTGAACTCGCGAGCCATGCGGCGAGTCTGGCAGAGGCCGTATGCCACACCTAGGGGCAGGCGGCGTGAGCCTCACCACCCGTCAACGAATCGACCCCACGTCAGGTCCTCGCGTCGCGTCGACCGGTCAGGAAGGCCCGCTCGGCGGGGTTGGTGGTGAGGTCCAGGGCCCGGTCGTATGCCGCGCGCGCCTCGTCCGCGCGCTCGAGCCGCCACAGCAGGTCGGCCCGGGTGACGTGGAACGGGTGGTAGTCCCCCAGGTGCTGGTTGAGGGAGTCCACCTCCCGCAGCGCGGCCCCCGCACCCCGCACCTCGGCGAGGGCCACGGCCCGGTTGAGGACGACGACCGGGGTCGGGGCGATCCTCATGAGCTGGTCGTAGAGAGCAAGAACCTGCGACCAGTCGGTGTCCGCCGCCGTGGCCGCATCGGTGTGGACGGCCTGGATCGCAGCCTGGAGCTGGTAGACGCCGGACCGATTGCGTCGCAGGCACCACCGGACGAGGTCGTGGCCCTCGGCGATCAGGTCGAGGTCCCAGAGACGACGGTCCTGCCCCGGCAGCGGGACGAAGGTATGGCCCGCAATCCGGGCCGCCCGCCGGGCGTCGGTGAGCAGCATCAGGGCCAGCAGCCCGGCGACCTCGCCCTCGTCCGGCATGAGGGTCCGCAGGATCCGGCCCAGCCGGATCGCCTCGGCGGTGAGGTCGTCGCGCAGGGGCAGGTCACCCGAGGAGGCGAGGTAGCCCTCGTTGAAGACGAGGTAGACCGTCGCCAGGACGCCCCGCAGTCGGCTGGGCAGCTCCGCGTCGGCAGGCACGCGGTAGGGGATCTGGGCCGCGGCGATCTTGGCCTTGGCGCGGGTGATCCGCTGGGCCATCGTCCGCTCGGGGACGAGGAAGGCCGTGGCGATCTCCGGCACCGTGAGCCCGCCGAGCAGCCGGAGCGTGAGCGCGACCTGGACGTCGGTCGCCAACGCGGGGTGGCAACAGGTGAACAGCAGACGGAGCCGGTCGTCCTCGACCGTGCTCCCCGTCGCAAAGGGGTCCGGCGGGTCGCCGGTTGTCTGCTCGTGCACCATGAGCGCCTCCTGGTGGCGGGCGTCGCGGGTGGACTCGCGGCGGAACCGGTCGATCCCGCGGTTGCGGGCGGTGGTCATCAACCAGCCACCGGGGTTGGGCGGGGTGCCCTCGCTCGGCCACCGCTTGACCGCCTCGACGAAGGCCTCCTGGGCCAGGTCCTCGGCCACGTCGATGCTCCCGAACCGGCGGGTCAGCGCGGCGACGAGCCGGCCGTACTCCTCGCGGAACACCCGCTCGACCGCCCCCACGCCGGCCTCCATGGCGGCGCGGGCGTCGGGATCGGGAGCACCCGGCATACTCACTCGCCGGCGAAGGGACGGACTTCGACGGGCGCCCGGCACGCGGCCGAACCCTCCGCCGCGAGGGCGAGGGCCGCGTCGAGGTCGGGGAGCTCGACGATCCAGAAGCCGCCGAGGACCTCCTTGGCCTCGCTGAACGGTCCGTCGGTCGTCACGACGTCGGCGCCGCGTCCGTCGACGACGGTCGCCGTGCTCGCCTCGTGCAGACCGCCGGCGAAGACCCAGGCACCGCTCGCCCGGACCTTCTCGTTGAAGACGCCGGTCGCGGCATACGACGCCTGCACCTCTTCCTCGCTCAGGCCGTGGTCTCCGTCGAGGTGCCACACAGACATCAGGTACTGGGTCATGGTCTCTGCTCCTTGGAACGGGTTCGGGGCCGGCAGGTATGCCGTGTCCTCATCATCTCCACGAACGCGCAGAGGCGGGTGCGACAGACCGGGTCAGGAATTCTGGGAGGAAGCGGCCGGGGTGCCCGGGTGGGCGGCCAGCCAACGTTTGCGGCGCGTCACCGAGGCCCGGGCCAGCCACGCGTCCTCGATGGTCTCGGCGAGCACATCGAGGGGCAGCTCGGCCATCCGGCTGGTGCGCAGCAGCACCGCGCGGTAGCCGTTGAAGTGCGGCGTGGTGAAGAACGGCAGGTCGGGGTCCTGCACGAGGGACTCCTTGTCCTCCAGGGTCTGGGTCCAGATCGCGACGACGTCGGTGTAGCGCTCCCCCGTGTCCGGGTCGACGGCGTCCGGGCGCGGGTTGCGGAAGAAGATGAAGGACTTGCCGCCGACGCTGAACACGGCGTTGCCGCCGGAGCCGTCCTCGCGGACGACGTGGGGCATGGCCATCGCCAGCCGCTCGATGTCGGCCTCCTGTGCCCCGCGCGTGCGTCCAGCCACATCCACAGACTAATTCCCGTCAGGGAACCGACCCCAAGCCAGGTACTCGAGGGCCAAGACTCGACGTGGGGTCGATTCGCTGACGCGGGGTCAGGACGTGAGGGCGGCCGGGACGGCGCCGAGGGCGGCGTGGATGGCGTCGGCCAGGGCGAGGGCGGCCTCGGCCGTGAGTTCCAGCGCGACCCGGTCACTGGGCGCGCCGTTGCATGGCGCCAGGTCGATGTTGAGCGTGTGGTCGGCCAGTGCGTGCACCGGATGGTCAAAGTAGACCGTCGCGGTGTCGAGCCGGGTCCAGCGGACGGGGCCCTTGCCGCTCCCGGTGACCGCAGCCCGCTCGGTCGTGTAGGTGCACATCAGCGGCCCCAGCCCTGTGGCTCGCCCAGGTGCTCGCGGTAGAAGTCGGCGATCTGGGTCCAGCCGTCGACGGCCGCCTCGACCCGGTATGCCGGTCGGTCGACGGCGAAGAAGGCGTGCCCCGCTCCCTCGTAGGAGTGGAAGACGTGCGGGGTGCCGTGGGCGGTCAGGATCGTGTCCAGCTCACTCACCTCCTCGGGCGAAGGGTAGGAGTCGTCCGCCCCGAACAAGCCGAGGATCGGCGCCGTCAGCGAGCCCAGCCGGTCACGGATGGTCATCGGCGGCCGGTTCATGTCGGCCGGCGGGTCGGACAGGACGAACGCGCCGTAGCAGTCGACGACCGCGTCGACCGACAGCGCGGTCCCAGCCAGGACACTCTGCCGACCGCCGGAGCAGAACCCGATCGTTGCGACCTTGCCGTTGCTGCCGGGGATCGCCCTGAGGTGGTCAATCGATCCGGAGGCGTCGACGAGCAGCTGC
>JBDTBX010000284.1:0-4484 GCA_039923915.1 Nostocoides sp.
CACGGCCAGGGTTCGGGCACCACCGCGGACGTAGGAGAACATCGGCACCACGGCGAGGATGACGGCGGAACCGACGAGCACCGCGGCCATCGCTGCAGGAGGCAGGCGCAGCGACGAGCGTCGCCACAGCCAGCCACCGAGGCCGAGCGCCGCCGCGGTGAGGGACAGCACGATGACCACCCGGAACCGGACGACGCTCCACTGGAGCATCGCGAAGGCGAGCAGCCACAGGGCCGCGAAGAACATCGAGGGGAGGGCAGCCGATCGCTTCACCCGTTGTACAGCGCCTCGACCTCGTCGGTGAAGTCGCGCATGATGACGTTGCGTTTGAGCTTGAGGGATGGCGTGAGGTAGCCGTTCTCCTCGGAGAAGTCGGTGTCGAGGACGGCGAACTTGCGGATCGACTCGGCCTTGGAGACCGCGTGGTTGGCGTCGTCGACGGCCTTTTGCAGCTCGGCGAGGACGGTCTCGTTGGTGCGCGCCCGCTCTGGGGTGAGCCCGGTGAGGCCGTTGTTGGAGGCCCAGCCCGGCAGCATCTCCGCGTCGATCGTGATGAGCGCACCGATGAAGGGCTTCTGGTCGCCGACGACGAGGCACTGGGACACGAGGGGGTGGGCGCGAAGCCGGTCCTCCAGGAGGGCGGGGGCGACGTTCTTGCCGCCGGCGGTCACGAGGATCTCCTTCTTGCGGCCGGTGATCCGCAGGAACCCGTCGCCGTCCAGGTCGCCGATGTCACCGGTGTGGAACCACCCGTCCCTGATGGCTTCGGCCGTCGCGGCCTCGTTGCGGTGGTAGCCGCTGAAGACGTTGATCCCCTTGATCAGGACCTCGCCGTCGTCGGCGATGCCGATCCTCACCCCGGGAACAGGCAGGCCGACCGATCCGATCTTGATCCGGTCGGGGAGGTTGACGGTGGCCGGTGCGGTCGTCTCGGTCAGGCCGTAGCCCTCCAGGATGGTGACGCCGATGCCCCGGAAGAAGTGGCCGAGTCGGGTGCCGAGCGGCGCGCCGCCGGACACGGCAAACGCGACCTGCCCGCCCATCGCCGCACGCAGCCGCGCATAGACGACCTTGTCGAACACGGCGTGCTGCGCCTTGAGCGCGAAGGGGGTGCGGCCGGCGTCGAGGGACTGCGACCAGGCGATGGCGGTGGCGCTGGCCCTGGCGAAGATCTTGTCCTTGCCGCCGGCGGTCGCCTGGGCCTCGGCGGAGTTGTAGATCTTCTCGAAGACCCGCGGGACCGCGAGGATGAAGGTCGGTTTGAACGTGGCGAAGTCGCCGAGCAGGTTCTTGATGTCCGAGGAGTGGCCCATCCGGACCTGTGCCTCCAGGGCAAGCACCTCGATGAAGCGGGCGAAGACGTGGGCGAGGGGGAGAAAGAGCAGGGTCGAGGACCCATCGGCCCGGACCACCTCGGCCAGCTTGTCGCAGCAGTTCTCGGCAGTGTCGAGGAAGTTGCCGTGCGAGAGGACCACGCCCTTGGGCCGGCCGGTCGTGCCCGAGGTGTAGATGAGCGTCGCCGGGCTGGACCGGTCCAGACCCGCACGGGCGGCGACCAGGGCGTCGTCGGAGACGTCGGTGCCGGCGGTGGTCAGCGTGGCGACGGCATCCTCGTCGAGCACCCAGACCTGCTGGAGACCGGGCGCCTCGGCGCGGACCTGCTCGACGAGGGCCCGGTGGGCGGCCGTCTCGACGATGACGCCGACCGCCTCCGAGTCCTGAAGGATCCACTGGACCTGCTCGGCCGAGGATGTCTCGTAGATGGGGACGGGGACGGCCCCGACGGCCCACAGGGCACAGTCGGCCAGCGTCCACTCGTAGCGGGTCTTGCTCATGATGGCGACGGCGTCGCCAGTCCGGATGCCGCTCGCGACCAGACCCTTGGCCAGGGCGGCCACCTCGTCGCGGAACCGGGCGGCCGTCACGTCGGCCCACCCCGACCCGACCCGCTTGGTGAACGCGATCCGGCCGGGGTTGCGAGCGGCGTTGCGGAACGCGACGTCGGCCAGCGTTCCGGTCGTGGTCGCCGGCGCGATGAGGGCGGTTGTCGACTCGAGCATGGCACGAGGTTACTGGCCGGTGCACCACGCACCCAACGGCCGGGGGCCCGGCCGGCGCACCTGTACCCTTCCGTCCATGGCTGACCGCACCGAGTCCGACATCACCATCGCTTCCGACGCGGGTTCTGTCCTGGACGTCATCGCGGACTTCGAGGCCTACCCGCAGTGGGCGGGTGAGGTGAAGAAGGCCACCATCCTCACCGAGGACGGCGACGGCTGGGCCGACGAGGTGGAGTTCGAGCTCGACGCCGGCGCCATCAAGGACACCTACGTGCTCAAGTACACCTGGGACGTCGACGAGGACGGCACCGGTGTCGTCTCGTGGACCCTCGTCCGGGCGGGCCTGCTCAAGGCTCTGGACGGTAGCTACACCCTTGCGCCGGCCGGGTCGGGCACCAAGGCGACCTACAAGCTCGTGGTCGACGTCAAGATCCCGATGCTCGGCCTGCTCAAGCGCAAGGCGGAGAAGACGATCGTCGACACGGCGCTCAAGGAGCTCAAGAAGCGCGTCGAGTCCTGAGGGCCGACGGCGCGACTCCCATGCGCGTCATCCTCTTCACCGGCAAGGGGGGCGTCGGGAAGACGACAACTGCTGCCTCGTATGCCGTGCACGCGGCTCGAGCAGGTGTCCGCACCCTCGTCCTGTCGACCGATGCGGCCCACTCGCTCGGCGACGCCTTGGGCGTTCGCCTGCCCGACGGCGAGGTCGTGGCGATCGAGGCGGGGATGGACGCCCTGCAGGTGTCGGCCCGGACCTCCGTCGAGGCCTCGTGGCGGGACGTGCAGGACTGGCTCCTCGGTGTCCTCGACGCCCTCGGCCTGGACCCGGTCGTGGCCGAGGAGCTCACGTCGCTGCCGGGCGCCGACGAGCTGGCGGCGCTGTCGGCAGTGCGCACCCACGTCGCTGGGGCGCAGCACGATCTCGTCGTCGTGGACTGCGCGCCGACCGCCGAGACCCTGCGGCTCCTCGCCCTGCCCGAGATCCTGGCCTGGCACCTCGAACGGCTGCTTCCGCTCCAGCGGACCTTCGTCAGCGCGCTCCGCCCCGCCGTGAAAGCCGCGATCGGTGTGCCGCTCCCGTCGCCGCAGGTGCTCGCGGCGATCCGGTCGTGGCACGCCCAGATGCGTGACGTGGCAACGGTTCTCACGTCAGCGCAGGCGTCCGTCCGGCTCGTGCTGACGCCCGAGGCGGTGGTCATCGCCGAGGCCCGCCGGATGCTCACCTCTCTGTCCCTCTACGGCTACGCCGTCGACGCGGTCGTCGTCAACCGTCTGCTTCCCACCGGCAGCGACCCGTGGGTTGCGTCGTGGAATACGGCCCAGGCGCAGGGCATCGAGCAGGTGCGCGAATCCTTCGACGGCATACCCATCCTCATTGCGCCCTACCTCGCCGGTGAACCCGTCGGTGTCGCCGCCCTCGCCGACCTCGCCGAGCGGACCGATACCAGCGAGCTGGGCGATCGCGGGATCACCGATCCGGTCGAGCCTGCGGGCCTGCGGGTCGAGCAGTCGAGCGACGGCTACGTCCTGCGCCTCCCACTCCCGCACGCCACCTCGACCGACGTTGCCCTCTCCCGGCGCGATGACGACCTGCTCGTCGACGTCGGGGGCCACCACCGGGTGGTGACGCTGCCCTCTGTCCTGCGACGATGCGTGGTGCGGGGCGCCTCGGTGCGCGAGGGTGTCCTCGTCGTTCGATTCGTGCCCGACGAGGAGGTGTGGCCCCGTGACCGAAGGACCGCCGACGTCTGACCCCATCGGCACCGTCGCCGAGGAGGCGGCCAAGCTGATCGCCCTGCTCGGACGGCGAACCGCCGAACCCTCGTCCGCCGACCCCGGCCGCGGGCAGGCCGGGGACTCCTCGGCTGCCGGGCACGCGGCATACGCGAGTTCGTCACCTGCCGATGACACGTGTCGCGAGCACCCCCGCGCCGGCGAAGCCCTGACCTGTGCGCTCTGCCCGATCTGCCACGGGATCGCCGTCCTGCGGACGCTCAACCCCGAGATCGTCGACCGGCTGGCCGACCTCGCCACAGCGGCGTCCGCGGCGCTGCGCGAGCTGGCTGCCTCGACCGCGTCGGCCGCCCAGGCAACGCCTGGGGACGGCGCACGCAGGGGCAACCCACGGGGAGACCGCGGACCCGATCATGGCGGTCGAGCCCGCACCGTGGACATCGAGGTCGTCGACGATGAGGAGCAGCACTCGTGACCCCATCGTCCCATCTCCCGCAGCCCACCGACCTCGCGCTCGGGATCGACATCGGTGGTACCAAGGTGGCCGGCGGGTTGGTCGATGCCGGCGGGCAGGTGGTCCGGCGGGCTCGTCGCGACACCCCACACCGCAGCACCCGGCCCAGTGTCGTGGAGGACACGATCGTCGACGTCGTCGATGAACTGCTCGGTTCTGTGGACGGGCACCGGGTG
>JBDTBX010000285.1:0-3026 GCA_039923915.1 Nostocoides sp.
CGTGCACCTGTGCCGTCGGACGGTACGGGGCAGGACCGTCCGACGCGCGTCAAAGCCTCCGGTGCCCGCTGGGACCGCGCGGCGCGCAGGCATTGTCGGTGGCGTCCCGTACCGTTTTCGCAGGCGAAACAGACGGCGACGACGGAGGTGGCAGTGGACGTGCGGGAGGGACTGGCCATGGCCAGGCGACTCGTGCGGGAGCACGGGCTCGAGGGCTGGACCGTGCGTCTGGACCGCGCCAAGACACGAGCAGGCGTATGCCGGTTTGCCGAGCGCGAGATCGGGCTCAGCAAACCCTTGACCAGCCTGCACAGTGAGGACGAGGTCCGCGACACCGTCCTCCACGAGATCGCCCACGCGCTCGTCGGCTCGCAGCACGGACACGACCGGGTGTGGCACGCCAAGGCCTTGGCGATCGGTTCGTCGGGGGAGCGGTGCGTCTCCGCAGAGTCGCCGCGCATCGCCGGCGACTGGCTCGGGATCTGCCCTGCCGGTCACGAGGCCAGTCGGCACCGCCGGCCCACCCGGGTCACGTCCTGCTCACGGTGCCGCTCCCGGTTCAGCGTCGAGCACCTCATGAGCTGGACCTACCGGGGTCACCGAGCGCCCATGCACCCGCGCTACCTCGCTGAGCTGGAGCAGTTGCAGGCGACGGCTGCCCATGCCAAGGGTCGTTCAGCCCCTTCGGCGGGGGCGCCGTGGCGGCAGCCCACACGACGCCCCGTCCTCGTGCTCGGCGACCTTGCCTGCATCACCGCGCCGGGTCGCTACCACGGTGTTCAGGGCGTCGTCGAGGGCCTGGGCCGCACCCGCCACCAGGTCCGGGTCCCCGACGGGATCCTGGCCGTACCGGTCGAGTTGCTCGAGCGCGTTCCGGCCTGAGCTCGCCACGCGCGGATGGCCGTCGGCCACGGGGCGCTGCACCTCTTCGACAACGGACCGGGTGCTGCGAGGGCAGCGCTGAGGTGCCAGTGGCCATGGCCTTGCGCCGCGCGGCATACTCATGCCTAGGGTGAGGGAGTGAGCCTCACCCCAGCCCCCCAGACCACCACCCTCGGCCAACTGCGCGCCTCCGGGCACGCGCCGAAGAGCCTGAAGCAGGAGATCCGGGACAACCTGCTCGCCCTCCTCGCGGCCGGGGAGAACCCGTGGCCCGGGCTGCACGGCTTCGACGACACCGTCATCCCTCAGCTCGAGCGCGCCCTCATCGCCGGCCACGACATCGTCCTGCTGGGCGAGCGTGGTCAGGGCAAGACCCGCATCCTGCGCACGCTCGTCGGTCTCCTCGACGAATGGACCCCGGTCATCGACGGGTCCGAGCTCGGCGAGCACCCCATGGAGCCGATCACGGTCGCGAGTCGGCGCCGGGCGGCGGATCTTGGCGACAGCCTCCCGATCAGCTGGCGGCACCGCAGCGAGCGGTATGCCGAGAAGCTGGCCACGCCCGACACCAGCGTGGCGGACCTGATCGGCGACGTCGACCCGATGAAGGTCGCCGAGGGCCGCAGCCTGGGTGACCCCGAGACGATCCACTTCGGCCTGATTCCCCGCTCGCACAGGGGCATCGTCGCGATCAACGAGCTTCCCGACCTCGCCGAGCGGATCCAGGTGGCCATGCTCAACGTCATGGAGGAGCGCGACATCCAGATCCGCGGCTACGTCCTGCGGCTGCCGCTCGACGTCCTCGTCGTGGCCAGCGCCAACCCCGAGGACTACACCAACCGCGGCCGGATCATCACGCCGCTCAAGGACCGGTTCGGCGCCGAGATCCGCACGCACTATCCCGTCGAGCTGGCTGACGAGATCGCCGTCATCCGGCAGGAAGCGGCCCTGGCCGCCACCGTCCCCGACCACCTCGTGGAGATCCTCGCCCGGTTCACCGACGCCCTTCGTGGCTCCAGCGCCGTCGACCAGCGGTCGGGTGTGAGCGCCCGGTTCGCCATCGCCGGCGCCGAGACCATCGCGGCGTCAGCACTTCACCGCGCGACGACCCAGCACGAGGAGGACGCCGTCGCCCGCGTCGTCGACCTCGCGACCGCCGTCGAGGTGCTCGGCGGCAAGATCGAGTTCGAGTCGGGGGAGGAAGGCCGCGAGCGTGAGGTCCTGGGCCACCTGCTTCGCACCTCGGTCGCCGAGACTGTGCGTCAGCACTTCCGCGGCCTCGACTTCTCGGTCCTCGTCCGGGCCGTCGAGGCCGGTGCGCTGGTCACGACCGGCGAGCAGGTGACCGCCCGCGACTTCCTCACCGGCCTGCCCGTGCTCGGCGAGTCCGACCTCTACGACCAGGTGACCGACCGGCTCGGCGCGACGACCGACGGCGAGCGGGCCAGTGCCATCGAGCTCGCGCTGGAGGGGTTGTTCCTCGCCCGCAAGATCAGCAAGGAGACCGACGGCCACGAAACGATCTACGGCTGATGGCCAGACACGACCTGCACCGCACCCGCTACGGCCGTTATGCCGGAGGGCCCGATCCGCTCGCGCCGCCCGTGGACATCGCCGAGGCCCTGGACGCGATCGGCAACGACGTGATGGCCGGCTACTCGCCGGAACGAGCCATGCGCGAGTTCCTCCGACGGGGCGGCCGCCAGCAGCAGGGCCTGTACGACCTCGCCGCCAAGGTGGCGCAGCGGCGCCAGGAGCTGCTCAAGAAGCACCGGCTCGACGGCACCATGCAGGACGTCAAGGAGCTCCTCGACAGGGCCGTCCTCGCCGAACGCAAGCAGCTGGCCCGGGACCTGGACGACGACGCGCGCTTCGACGAGATGCGGATCGAGAACCTCCCCGCATCGACGGCCGCCGCGGTCAGCGAGCTGTCCGACTACTCCTGGCGCAGCACTGACGCGCGCGCGGCATACGAGCAGATCAAGGACCTGCTCGGACGCGAGCTGCTCGACCAGCGCTTCCAGGGGATGAAGCGGGCCCTGGCCAACGCCACCGACGAGGACAAGGCGCGCGTCGGGGAGATGCTCCGCGACCTCAACGACCTGCTCGCTGCCCACGCCCGTGGCGACGACACGAGCCAGCAG
>JBDTBX010000286.1:0-4733 GCA_039923915.1 Nostocoides sp.
CGGCGACCGCGACTTCGTCGACGCACACCCCCCGGAATGCGTTGTCGTCATCGGCCGCCCGACCCTGTCCAGGCCGGTCTCGGCGCTCGTCCGCCGTCCCGATGTGCGTCTCGTCGTCGTCGATTCCGGCACCCACTGGAGCGTCCCGGGCCGGGCGATCGACCGCGTGCCATGGTCGGTGATCGTGGTGCCCTCCGTTCCGGGTGGCTTGGGTACACCCCTGGCCACACCCAACCCACCCATGAGGCCGGACGACACTGGATCGGCCGCAGACCACTGGCGCGAGACCTGGCTGGACCGAGGAGCGGCGATCGAGGCATCCCTGCTCGTTGATCCACCCGAGTGGCCGACCGGCGCCGCGATCGCCCGCACCCTGGGGACGGCCCTGCCTGCCGATGCCCTCCTGTTCGTGGGCTCCTCCAACGCCCCCCGTGACCTGGACGCAGCCCTCGGTCCACGCGCCGGCCGGCTCGACATCGTCGCGAACCGGGGCCTGGCCGGCATCGACGGCTGCGTCTCGACGGCGATCGGCCTGGCGCTCGCCGAACCCGAGCGGCCGGCGTACGCGCTCATGGGTGACCTGACCTTCCTGCACGACACGAACGGCCTGCTCATCGGCCCCGACGAACCGCGCCCCAACCTGACGATCGTCGTGGTCAACGATGACGGCGGCGGGATCTTCCACGTTCTCGAGCCGGGGGAGCCGGAGCGCGCAGAGGACTTCGAGCGGCTGTTCGGGACGCCGACGGGCGCCGATCTCGAGGTGCTGTGCCGGGCTCACGGCATCCGCCACTCGCTGGCCGCCACCGCCGAGGGTCTGGCGAAAACCGTTGCGGCACAACCGGATGGGATCAGCGTCGTTGAAATCTTCGCCGATCGGAGCGTCCGCCGAGCCGACGCGGACGAGCTCAGGACGCGCTGAGCGCGTCTCTCATCGGGACCAGCTTCGCGTCGGACTCGGCGACCTCGGCCTCCGGGTCGGACCCCGCGACGATGCCGCAGCCGGCGTAGAGACGGAGCCGGCGGGCATCGGTCGGGTCGTAGGCGGCGCAGCGCAGCGCGATGCCCCACTCGCCGTCTCCGCTGGCGTCGAGCCAGCCGACCGGGCCGGCGTACCGGCCGCGGTCCATGCCCTCGAGCTCGGTGATGAGGGCGTCCGCGACGGCGGTGGGCGTTCCGCAGACGGCGGCCGAGGGGTGGAGCGAGGCGGCCAGCCCGAGCGAGGTGGTGTGGTCCGAGAGCACCCCGGCGACGTCGGTCGCGAGGTGCATGACGTTGGTGAGGTGGAGGACGAACGGCGACTCGGACACGTTCATCGACGAGCAGTGCGGGCGCAGCGCCTCGGCGACCGAACGAACGGCGTACTCGTGCTCCTCGAGGTCCTTGGACGAGCGGGCGAGCGAGCCGGCCAGGGCCAGGTCGTGGTCGTCGTCGCCCGTCCGGCGGATGGTCCCGGCGAGGACACGGGAGGTGACCAGGCCGCGCTCGAGCCGGACGAGCAGCTCGGGCGTCGCGCCGAGGAGACCGTCGACGGCGAAGACCCACGTGTTGGCGTAGCGCTCGCCGAGCCGTTGGAGCAGCCAGCGCGCGTCGATCGGCTCTGACGCGTCGGCCTCGAGGTCGCGGGCCAGCACGACCTTGTCGAGCGTGCCGCCGTTGATCCGTTCGACGGCCTCGGCGACGACGCCCTCCCACTCGGCGGCCGAGCGGGCCCCGTCGGCGAACGCCACATCCTGTGGGGAGGGGGGTGCCTCGGTGGGCCTCACCGTCACGGTTCCGGGGACGCCGGCGCCGCTCGCGACCGTCGTCAGCCAGGCCGTGGTGCCGCGGAGGCCGACGATGACCTCTGGGACGACGAGCGTGGCACCGGCAGGTGAGTCCGCGGCATACGAGAAGGACCCGAAGGCGACCGGGCCGGTTCCGCCGCCGCCGACCTCGTCGCGGACGACCGCAGCCGCCGCGGTCGCGCCCCACCAACGCTCGGCGTCGGCGAACCGGTCCGGCCCCGACGTCGTGAAGACCGCCGCCCGACCCCAGCCGACGATGCCCTCCCCACGGCGGACCCACGAAGACAGCTCAGTCGGCGGGAGGGCGGGCAGGAGCGTGAGCAGCGCCGCCGCGGTGTCCGGTGGCAGCCGGACCGTGCGGACGACGAGGGGAGCGTGATCGGGGAGGGCGGCGGGGGCCGGCTCACCGGGGGACGGGACCGTGGTCATCGCCGGACAGCCTACGTCGGCCACAATGGCGCCATGACCCGCGCCAGCCTCGACAAGGATCCCAGGGACGTCGCCGCGATGTTCGACGACGTGGCGGGGAGGTACGACGTCACCAACGACGTGCTCTCCCTGGGGCAGGACCGTCTCTGGCGGCGGGCCGTCATCGCCGCCGTCGACGCCCACCGTGGCGATGTCGTGCTGGACATCGCGGCCGGCACCGGAACCTCGAGCGAGCCCTTCGCGGACAACGGGGTCGACGTCGTGCCCGCCGACTTCTCGCTCGGGATGCTCCGCGTGGGCCACCACCGCCGCCCCGACCTCGGCTTCACCGCCGCTGACGCGATGCGGCTGCCCTTCGCCGACGGGTCGTTCGATGCGGTGACCATGAGCTTCGGGCTGCGCAACGTCGCTGACCCTGCCCTGGCGCTGCAGGAGTTCCGGCGGGTCACCAGGCCCGGGGGCCGCCTGGTGATCTGCGAGTTCAGCCATCCGGTCAACGCCGCGTTCCGCAAAGTCTACACCGAGTACCTCATGCGGTCGCTGCCGCCGATCGCCCGCAGGGTCAGCTCCAACCCCGAGTCCTACGTCTACCTCGCCGAGTCGATCCAGGCCTGGCCGGACCAGCGCGCGATGGCGACCGGGCTGCAGGACGCCGGCTGGACCGACGTCGCGTGGCGCAACCTCTCCGGCGGCATCGTCGCCCTCCACCGCGCCACCAACCCGAACTGACCAGGGCCGACTGGTCGGGTTAGGTGGGCCTAAGTAGAGCGGTGTCAAGGCGCCGGGAATAGACTTCCCGACTGACTCGTGAAGATATTCACAAGCGCCCCAGAGCCAGTCGAGCAAGGACGGGAGGTGCCCCAGACATGACCCCATCGACGGAGTCGGCAGACGTCGTCGTCGTCGGGGCAGGACCCGGTGGGAGTGCGACTGCGGCCAACCTGGCAGCCGCCGGGCGCCACGTCCTGCTCCTCGACAAGGCGGCCTTCCCCCGCGACAAGATCTGTGGTGACGGCCTGACGCCGCGCGCCGTGCGCGAGCTGATCCACCTCGGCGTGGACACGACCGGGTGGCAGCGCACCAAGGGCCTGCGGATCCTTGGCGGTGGCCACACGCTCACCCTGGACTGGCCCACGACCGACCACTTCCCGGCATACGGGATGGTCCGCACCCGGGCCCAGCTCGACGAGGCGATGGTGCGTCACGCGCAGACGAGGGGCGCCAAGCTGCACGAGCGGACGAGCGTCACAGCCCCGGTCCGCGACGGCAGCGGCCGGATCACCGGGGTCAGCGCCAAGGTCGTCGACGACCACGGCCGCGCGACCGGCGAGACCCGCACCTTCCACGCCCCGGTGGTCATCGCCAGCGACGGGGTGTCCAGCCGCCTCGCGGTTGCCGCGACCCGCCCCAAGCGGGCCGACCGGGTGATGGCGACCGCGGTCCGTGCGTACTACGAGACCCCCCGCCGCGACGACTACCTCGAGTCCCACCTCGAGCTGTGGACGACCGACGACGCCGGCAAGCGGATGCTCATGCCCGGCTACGGCTGGATCTTCCCGCTCGAGGACGGCCGTGCCAACGTCGGCCTCGGCATCCTGGACACCAGCGCGGCCTACGGCAGCACCGACTACAAGGACGTCATGCGCCGCTGGGTCGAGGACCTCGGCGACTCCTGGTCCTTCACCCACGACGAGAGCGCGGGCCCGATCCGTGGCGCTGCCCTCCCGATGGGTTTCAACCGCACGCCTCTGTATGCCGACGGCCTCCTTCTCGTCGGTGACGCCGGGGGCATGGTCAACCCGTTCAACGGGGAGGGCATCGACTACGCCCTGGAGGCCGCGCGGGTCGGTGCCGAGGTCATCGTGCAGGCGCTGGCGCGGCCGACGGCCGCCGAGCGCGACCGGGTGCTGCACGGCTACACGAAGGTGATGAAGGACGAGCTCGGTGGCTACTTCACCCTCGGCCGGTGGTTCGCGCACGCCATCGGTCACCCCGAGGTGATGCGCCTCGCGACCAAGTACGGCCTGCCTCGGACGGCCCTTATGCGGCTGCTCCTGAAGATCATGGCCAACCTCGCCGAGCCCCATGGCGGCCACGCCGACGACCGCCTCGTCAACGCGATGTCGAGGCTGGCGCCCAGTGCCTGAGCCCCGCTACGAGCCATTCTGCGCCCGGCCCACGCAGAGCAATAGAGTGAGAGCCACGTCACGTCCAGGAAGGGGAGTTGCGCGCTGATGACCAGCCCCTACGTCCCGCTGCTGTTCCTCGTCGCCATCGGCGGCGGCTTCGCCGTGTTCTCCGTCGTCATCGCCGGGCTGACCGGTCCCAAGCGCTACAACCGGGCCAAGCTGGACGCCTACGAGTGCGGCATCGAGCCCACTCCGCAGGCGAGCGGCGGCGGCAAGGTGCCGATCAAGTACTACCTGACGGCGATGCTGTTCATCATTTTCGACGTGGAGAGTGTCTTCCTCTACCCGTTCGCCACAGCCTTCGACAAGCTCGGACTCTTCGCGCTCG
>JBDTBX010000287.1:0-10131 GCA_039923915.1 Nostocoides sp.
CAGCCACGACACGGCTGGGATCTGCCAGCCGGGCGACTCCGGTGGGGGCACGGCAGCGGGCCAGCCGGGAGGGGTCGGTGCGCTCACGGTGACAGTGTGCGCGGACCCGCCGACAGACCCGCCCGTATGCCGGTCCGACCGCCTATCGCGCCGCTCTGGCGGGCGCGCAGGGTTGGCGGACGTCGTCGACGGCTCGGTCGTCGTGCCGGGCGAGCCGCTGGCGAGGCGACCGCGCGCGGTCGGGAACGGTTGGAGTGGGTCGGGCTGTCGGCGCGCAGGTGCCTGACCGGTTGGGGACACGTCCCAACACCTCCACCCGGAGCCGGGAAATCAGCCCACGAGCGACCTGAGCACGTACTGGAGGATGCCGCCGTTGCGGTAGTAGTCGGCTTCACCGGGGGTGTCGATCCGGACGACCGCGTCGAAGGTGGCGTCCGGGACGCCTTCCTTCTGGACTGTCACCGTGACCGATGCCGGGGTGTGGCCGTCGTTGAGCTCGGTGACCCCCGCGATCGAGTACGTCTCGGTCCCGTCCAGCCCGTAGTCGGCGGCGCTCTTGCCGCCCGGGAACTGCAGCGGCAGCACGCCCATGCCGATCAGGTTGGACCGGTGGATCCGCTCGTAGGACTCGGCGATGACCGCCTTGACCCCTAGCAGTGCAGTGCCCTTGGCCGCCCAGTCGCGCGAGGAGCCCGAGCCGTACTCCTTACCGGCCAGGATGACCAGCGGCACGTTTGCAGCCTGGTATGCCGCGGACGCGTCGAAGATCGTGCTCTGCGGTGCGCCGTCAGCGAGGAAGTTGCGGGTGAACCCACCCTCGACCCCGTCGAGCAACTGGTTGCGCAGCCGGATGTTGGCGAAGGTGCCACGGATCATCACCTCGTGGTTGCCGCGGCGTGAGCCGTAGGAGTTGAAGTCCTTGCGCTGGATGCCGTGCTCGGCGAGGTAGACGCCGGCGGGCGAGTCGGACTTGATCGAGCCCGCCGGGCTGATGTGGTCGGTCGTCACCGAGTCGCCGAGCTTGGCCAACACCCGGGCGCCGCTGATGTCGGCGACCGGGGTGGCCTCCATCGTCATGCCGTCGAAGTAGGGGGGCTTGCGGACGTAGGTCGAGTCCGCGTCCCAGTCGAAGGTGTTGCCGGTCGGGGTCGGCAGCGACTGCCACCGCTGGTCTCCCGCGAACACGTCCGCGTAGTCGGTGGTGAACATCTCCTGGCTGATCGAGGCCGCGATCGTCGCCTCGACATCGGTCGGGTTGGGCCAGATGTCGCGGAGGAACACGTCGGCACCGTCGGTGTCCTGGCCGAGCGGCTGGGCCTCGAAGTCGAAGTCCATGGTGCCGGCGAGGGCGTAGGCGATCACCAGCGGCGGCGATGCGAGGTAGTTCATCTTCACGTCGGGGTGGATCCGGCCCTCGAAGTTGCGGTTGCCGGAGAGGACCGACACGACGGCGAGGTCGTTGTCGTTGATCGCCGCCGAGATCTCGTTGGACAGCGGACCGGAGTTGCCGATGCACGTCGTGCAGCCGTAGCCGACGAGGTAGAAGCCGAGCTTCTCGAGGTACGGCCACATGCCGGCCTTCGTGTAGTAGTCCGACACCACCTTGGACCCGGGCGCCATCGACGTCTTGACCCACGGGGCGACTGTCAGCCCGCGGTCGACGGCGTTCTTGGCGAGCATCGCGGCCGCCATCATGACCGAGGGGTTGGAGGTGTTGGTGCACGAGGTGATCGAGGCGATGGCGACGACCCCGTGGTCGATCTCGAAGGAGGCACCCTCCGGCGTGGTCACCGTCACGGGGGTCGAGGGCCGGTCCAGGCCAGTGCCCTCGAACGCCGGTCGGGAACCGCCGTTCAACCCATCCGTGCTGCCCTGCGGGGTCGGATCCGAGGCCGGGAAGCTGGAGCCGGCGCCGCCTTCACCCTCGTGGTGGGCGACGTAGGTCGGCAGCACCTTGCGGAACGACTCCTTGGCGACCGACAGCGCGATCCGGTCCTGCGGGCGTTTCGGCCCGGCGATGGACGGGACGACCGTCGACAGGTCGAGCTCGAGCCGCTCGGAGAAGCGGGGCTCGACCGACGGGTCGTGCCACATGCCCTGTTCCTTGACGTAGGCCTCGACGAGCGCCACCGAATCCGCGGAGCGTCCGGTGAGCCGCAGGTAGTCCAGGGTCACGTCGTCGATCGGGAAGATCGCGCAGGTGGACCCGAACTCGGGGCTCATGTTGCCGATGGTGGCGCGGTTGGCGAGCGGCACCGCCGCCACACCCTCGCCGTAGAACTCGACGAACTTGCCGACGACACCGTGGTCTCGCAGCAGCTCGGCAATGGTGAGGACGACGTCGGTCGCAGTCGCGCCCGCGGGGATCGCGCCGGACAGCTTGAAACCGACGACCCGCGGGATGAGCATCGAGACCGGCTGGCCGAGCATGGCCGCCTCGGCCTCGATGCCGCCGACTCCCCAACCGAGGACGCCGAGGCCGTTGACCATCGTCGTATGACTGTCGGTGCCGACGCAGGAGTCGGGGTAGGCGACGCCGTCGCGGACCATGACCGTCCGGGCGAGGTGCTCGATGTTGACCTGGTGGACGATGCCGGTGCCCGGGGGGACCACCTTGAAGTCGTCGAAGGCGGCCTGGCCCCAGCGGAGGAACGTGTAGCGCTCGTTGTTGCGCTGGTACTCGATCTCGACGTTGCGCTCGAAGGCGTCGGCCCGGCCGAAGACGTCGATGATGACCGAGTGGTCGATGACCAGCTCGGTCGGAGCGAGCGGGTTGATCTGGTCGGCGTCGCCACCGAGCTCCGCCAGGGCCTCCCGCATGGTGGCCAGGTCGACCACGCACGGGACCCCCGTGAAGTCCTGCATGAGGACCCGCGCCGGGGTGAACTGGATCTCCGTGTCGGGGTCCGCGTTCTCGTCCCAGCCACCGATGGCGCGGATGTGCGCGTCGGTGATGTTGGCGCCGTCTTCGGTGCGCAGCAGGTTCTCCAGGAGCACCTTGAGGCTGTACGGGAGGTTCGCGCTGCCCTCCACGGCCTTGAGCCGGTAGATCTCGTAGCTCGCGTCACCCACCGTCAGCTCACCGTGGGCGTTGAAACTGTTCGTGCTCGGCACAGGGCACTCCTTCGATCGATCCGCTCATTTATCTTGATATCAAGATATCACCTCGAAGTGCGCGATGCACTCCAGGTGGTGGGTCATGGGGAAGGCGTCCAAGGCGCGCAGCCCTCGCAACCGGTAGCCGTGCTCGGCCAGGTAGGCCGTGTCCCTCGCCAGTGCCGCCGGGTCACAGGCGACGTATGCCGCTGCGCGGGGTTTCAGCGCCGCGACGGCCCCACAGATCTCAGGTCCCGCGCCCGTGCGGGGCGGGTCGAGCACGACGAGGTCGGCCCGTTCGGGCAACCACGCGAGCCGGGTCGGCTTGTGCGACGAGGCGCGCCGGCGACGTCCCCGCGGGGTCCGGCGGGTCACCCCGAAGGCGTCGTCGACCCGGGCAAGGGCGACGACGACATTGCGGCGCTCACCCACGTTGCGGCGGGCTGTCTGGACCGCGAGCGAATCGGACTCGACGGCGATGACCTGGCCGGTCGGGCCGACGGCGTCGGCGAGGGCGACGGCAAAGAGACCGACCCCGGCATACAGGTCCAGGGCGCGGTCCCCCGGCCTCGGCTGGAGGGCCTCCAGGACGGCGTCGGCGAACGTGGAGGCGGCTCCGGGATGCACCTGCCAGAAGCTACGGGCCGAGACCTCGAACTCGTGGAACGCGCCCCCGGCGTGGACCACCTCATGGACGAGCGGCACCGGCCAGTCCCCCGTCGAACCCCGCGGACCGACCTCCACAGCCACCGGCAGGCCGAGCCCGGGCGCGACGGCGTCCACCGCCTCGACGGTCGACGGCTCTCTGTCGGCGCCATCTGGACCGAGCCAATCGCCTTGGGTGGCAACAAGTTCGTTGACCCCGTCGGCGGCGATGACGCAACGCTCCACCTCGACCACATCGTGCGAGCGGTGCCCGCGCAGCCCGAGCCGACCGGCCGGCGACAGGGCGAACTCGACCCTGGTCCGCCAGCCCAGACCGTCGAGGTCGCCCGGGACCGGCTCCACGGTCGGCATCAGCCCGAGCGCGTCGAGGTCGAGGCGGGCGAGCCGGGCGAACTGCTCGCGGACGACGTCTGCCTTGAGCAGCCGCTGCCGGTCGAGCGACACGTGCTGGAAGTCGCAGCCCCCGCACCCGCCCGGGTGCGCGTACCGGCATGCCGGATCGACCCGATCGGGAGAGGCCACGACCACCGACACGGCGTCGGCCCGCAGGAACCGGTCACCCTCGCCGCCCTCGGTGACTCGCGCGACGACGGTCTCACCCGGCAGCGCGTGGCGGACGAACAGGACCCGGCCGTCGTGGCGCGCGATGCAGTGGCCGCCGTGGGCGACCGGACCGACCTCGACGGTGACCTCGTCACCGACGGCGAGGCCGGCGTCGGTCACTGGTCGCCCCGGCGGACGTCGCCCGGCGCCGGACCGGCATACCGGAACTCGGCTCCGGCCGCCGACCGCAGCTGCCACGGCACGGTGGAGACCATGACGCCCGGCGTGAACATGAGCCGGGCCCGGATCCGCAGCGCACTCTGGTTGTGGAGCAGCTGCTCCCACCAGTGGCCGAGGACGTACTGCGGGATGTAGACGACGACGAGGTCGCGCGGGTTGTCGGTGCGCAGCGACTTGACGTAGTCGATGACCGGACGGGTGATCTCCCGGAACGGCGACCCGAGAGTCTTGAGCGGGATCGGCAGGTTGCGGCGGTCCCACTCCTCCTGCAGGGCGGCCGTCTCCTCGGCGTCGACGTCGACGGTGATCGCCTCCAGGTGAGAGGGCCGGGTGGCGCGGGCGTAGGCGAGGGCGCGCAGGGTCGGCTTGTGGATCTTGGAGACGAGGACGATCGCGTGGACGCGGGACGGGAGCAACTGGTCGGTGGCCTCGACGGCGCGGATCTCGTCCGCGACCCGGCGGTAGTGGGTCTGGATGGCCCGCATCATGACGAAGAGGAAGGCCATCGCGGCGATCGCGATCCAGGCGCCCTTGGCGAACTTGGTGACGAGGACGACCAGCAGCACGGTGCCGGACATCGTCGCGCCGATTGCGTTGATGACCCTGCTGCGCATCATCCGGGCCCGGGCCGCGCCGCCCCGCTCGAGGCGGAGCAGCCGGTTCCAGTGCCGGATCATGCCGAACTGGCTCGTCGTGAAGGAGACGAACACCCCGACGATGTACAGCTGGATGAGCCGGCTGACCTGTGCGTCGAAGGCGACGATGAGGATGATCGCCCCGACCGCGAGGATCACGATGCCGTTGCTGAAGGCCAGCCGGTCGCCCCGGTTGTGCAGCTGTCGAGGCAGGTAGCCGTCCTTGGCCAGGATCGAGGCGAGCACGGGGAACCCGTTGAACGCCGTGTTGGCCGCGAGGATGAGGATGATCCCGGTGGCAGCGATGGTGAAGTAGAACGCCGGCGGGAAGTGGTCGAAGACGGCGTGCGCCAACTGGCCGATGATCGTCTGCTGGTCGTACTCGTAACCGTTCGGGAAGCGCACCGCACCGGGCCCGACCTGGGTTCCGGTCTGCCCGTGAAGTGTCAGCCGGGCCATGTCGCTGTCCGGGTCGACGTAGCGCATCTGTGCCTTGTTGGCCAAGGTGATGATGCCGATGAGCATCGTCACGGCGATCGACCCCATGAGGAGCAGGGTCGTCGCGGCGTTCTTGCTCTTGGGCTTCCTGAACGCCGGGACGCCGTTGCTGATCGCCTCGACCCCGGTGAGCGCGGCGCAGCCGGAGGAGAAGGTGCGCAGCAGCAGGAACATGCCGGCGGCAGTGCCCAGCCCACCGACGAAGGTCTGCTCCGAAGGGACGGTGAACTTGGCGCTTTCGACGAGTGGCAACGACCCGGTGGCGGCCAGAACGAGTCCCCAGATGGTCATTCCGACGATCGCCACCATGAAGCAGTAGGTGGGGATCGCGAACGCCGTCCCGGACTCCCTCACGCCGCGCAGGTTCATCGCGGCGAGCACGATGACGAGGACCACGGCCGTGACCGCCTCGTGCCCGTTGACGAAGGAGAGCGCCGACGCGGCGTTCTGGACGCCCGACGACACCGACACGGCCACTGTCAGGACGTAGTCGACGAGCAGGGCGCTGGCCACGGTCAAGCCGGCGAACAATCCCACGTTGACGGTCGCTACCTCGTAGTCGCCGCCACCGGAGGGATAGGCGTGGACGTTCTGTCGGTACGAGGCGACGATCGTCAGCATGACGAGCGCGACGGCGATACCGACCTTCCAGGAGAAGGCGTAGGCGGACAGGCCGGCGACGGACAGGGTGATGAAGATTTCGTCCGGCGCGTAGGCCACCGACGACAGGGCGTCAGAAGCGAACACCGGCAGGGCCAGCCGCTTGGGCAGAAGGGTTTCGCCGAGTCGGTCGCTGCGCATGGCGCGGCCGACAAGCAGCCGCTTGACCAGACGTCCTGAGGAAGGCACGGCGCCACTCTAGTGGCGGCTCTCACGCCGTACGTGCCCCTCTCGGGGCTCCGCGCAACGGTGTAGCGTCCCTTCCGTGCACTTCGTGATCATGGGCTGCGGGCGCGTCGGCGCCTCCCTCGCCCGGGCTCTGGAGAGGGCGGGCCACGAGGTCGCCGTCATCGACCAGGACGAGACCGCCTTCCGTCGCCTCGGCACCTCCTTCGACGGCCGCTTCGTGACGGGCGTGGGCTTCGACCGCGACACCCTCATCGAGGCCGGCATCGAGAACGCCTATGCGTTCGCGGCCGTCTCCAGCGGGGACAACTCCAACATCCTGGCCGCCCGGGTGGCTCGGGAGACCTTCGGCATCGAGAACGTCGTCGCCCGCATCTACGACCCGGGCCGCGCCGAGGTCTACCAGAAGCTCGGGATCCCCACCGTGGGGACGGTGAGGTGGACCTCCGACCAGATGCTGCGCCGGTTGCTGCCGCACGGCCACGTCCCGGAGTTCACCGACCCCTCCGGCACGATCGTCCTCGCCGAGACGCCGCTGGCGGCGAGTTGGATCGGGCGCTCGTATGCCGAGGTCGAGTCGACGACCGAGGGCCGGGTCGCGTTCGTGGTCCGGATGGGCGAAGGCCTGATACCCGGGCCCGACGCCGTCTACCAGGACGGGGACCTCGTCCACCTCGTCATCCCGCGGCAGCGTTTCCCCGAGGTCGAGCGAGCCCTCGACGGACCCCCGCCCGTCCACTGAACCCACGGCCGGCGCGCCGCACCCACTTCCTCATTCCCCGGGCTCACAAAGGATCCACACATGCGTGTCATCATCGCCGGGGCCGGCAGCGTCGGCCGGTCGATCGCCCGCGAGCTGCTCCACAACGGGCACCAGGTCCTGCTCATCGACCGCGACGCGGACAGCCAGCGGGTCGCCCGCGTGCCCGACGCGACCTGGCTGCAGGCGGATGCTGCGGAGATCAGCGCGCTGGAGGAGGCCGGACTGGACACGTGCGACGTCGTCGTCGCCGCCACCGGTGACGACAAGGTCAACCTCGTCGTCTCGCTGCTGGCCAAGACCGAGTTCGGCGTTCCGCGCACAGTGGCCCGGGTCAACAACCCCAAGAACGAGTGGATGTTCGACGAGGCCTGGGGCGTCGACGTCGCCGTCTCCACGCCACGGCTCATGACCGCCCTCGTCGAGGAGGCGGTGAGCGTCGGCGACCTCGTGCGGATCTTCCAGTTCCAGCACGGTCAGGCGACGATGGTCGAACTGACCCTGCCTCCGGAGAGCCCGTATGCCGGCAAGCGCGCCGGCGACGTGGTCCTCCCCCCGGACACCGTGCTCGTCGGGATCATCCGCGAGGACCACCCCATCGCGCCGAGCCGGGACGACTCGCTCGAGGCCAACGACGAGCTGCTCTTCCTCACCACGCCCGAGTCCGAGGACGAGTTGGAGTCGATGCTCAGCCCGGGTCAGCGGATCCCACGCGGCCGGGAGGAATGACCGACTCCGGGTCATAGGGCGTCCGCCCGCGCAGGAGCACCCCGCCCATGACCGCGAGCGCGGCGGCATACGCCGGCCAGCCGAGCACGAGCTTGGCGACGCCGAGCGCCGTGACGCTGCCCGCGGCATACAGCGGGACCATGATCGCGGCTCGCACGACTGCCAGGCCGACGAGCACCCAGGTGAGCCGGGTGCAGACCTTGACGATGTCAGGGTGACGCCGCCACCCGAACGGGTCCTCGGCAGCGGTCGGCTCGGCGGCACCGACCATGAAGCCGATGACCGGCCAGCGGGCGAGGATCGACAGCAGTGAGACGACGCCCACGCCGGCGCTCCACAGGATCCCGGGGAGGAACGCGTCCTGCGCCCTGCCGCTGCGCAGCGCGAAGATCGCCGCGATGGCGATCCCGACGACGCCGGACAGCACGAACTGCAGGCTCTCCCGCCGGGCGATGCGCAGCGCGGCGACGACGACCGCAATGGCGCCGGCGACGCCGAGGGCGAGGCGCAGGTCGTGGCGCCAGACCCACACGGCGACGAACGCAGCCGTCGGGACGGCCGCCTCGAGGGAGCCGCGCCAGCCACCGACCGCAGCGGCCAGCCGGCTGCGAATGTGCTCCTCGACCGTCAGCGCCGGTGCCTCAACGGCCACGGTTGGGGACGATCGTGTAGGTCGGGTTGTAGATCGTCGGTATGCCGCGCACCCGGGTCACCCGGCCGTGCGCCTTGAGGAAGGTGCCAGGAGCGATGCCGGCAATGCTGCGGCGCCCGAGCCAGATCAGGTTGAGCGCGCGGCTACCGTCGTAGAGCTCGACGACCAGGGTGGGGACGCTGGCTCTCGGCGGCAGTGTCACGGCGCGCACCGAGCCACAGACGTCGACGACCTGCCGGTCGCCGAGCTGGTCGATCGGGGTGGCCCCGATCCGTTCGGTGTCCTCGCGCAGCTCCTCGGCCTCGTGCTGGGTCGCCGTCTGGTTCAGCGAGTCCTTGAGTCGGGACCAGTGGCCCATCAGCGCACCTCGGTGATCTCGGGGCCACGCTCGAAGGGGTTGAGATCGGGGGTCGCCTGCTCGTCGTCGTCGGCGGCCGGGGCGTCCTCCCCGGAGCTGGGCACTGTCAGAGGCAGCAGCTCACGCGGCGCCATGGGCTGGGACCCGCGGACGACGACGGCGGAGCGGACGAGGTCGAGCAACGGCCCGGCCGCCGCGTCGTCGATCGCCGCCCGGCCGGAGAAGACCGCCCGGAGGAACCAGCGCGGGCCGTCGACACCGGTGAACCGGGCCGGCGCGAACACGGTCTGGCCGTCGGGTCCGGCCGAGGGCATCCGGGTGGCCAGCTCGGTGCCGAGGACACCGTTCTTCACCTGGGCTGTGCCGCCCTGCTTGACGATCGACTGGGCGATCTCCTCGCGGATCTCGTCCCACAGGCCGCCGGACTTCGGCGAGGCGAAGGCCTGGAGCTGGACGGCGGACTCGCCGAGGACACCGGTGACGGCGATGACCTGCTGCTGCTCGGGCTCGAGCTCGAGGCGTAGCTCGAGGCCCTCGGCGCCGGCCAGCCAGAGGGCGCCGAGGTCGAGCCGACCGTCGGGGCCGTCGACCTCGGTCGAGTCGAACGGGCCCTCGGAGCGGTCCGCCACGCTCGGCAGGGTCTGAGTCGTTCCCGGCTTCTCGGTCCCGCTCGTCGACGCGGCCTCGGTCGGGTCGCCGTCGCCGTAGCCGTCGGTGGTCGGCTGGTCGGAGGCGGCATCGGTGTCGGACGTGCTGCGCCTGCGGAACAAGCTCACTGCGTGCCTTCTTCATCTCGTGCGCTGGTGGTCGGTGGCCCGAACCCTCCGCTGGACCCGTGCCCAGTGTCCCCCCGGTCGCTCTCCGGAAGCGAATCGACCTCGTGGAATTCGCCCTCCGCCACCTGCTGGATGACCAGCTGTGCGATCCGGTCCCCGACGGCGACGGTGAAGCTCTGCCGCGGGTCGAGGTTGACCAGGTTGACCAGGATCTCCCCCCGGTATCCCGCGTCGACCGTGCCGGGTGCGTTGACCACGGTGATGCCGTGGCGGGCGGCCAACCCGGACCGGGGGTGCACGAGCCCGACGTACCCCTCGGGCAGGGCGATGGC